>CAYJCI010000449.1:0-1000 GCA_964368595.1 uncultured Desulfovibrionaceae bacterium | reverse complement strand
AAATATTTCTTTATGGTTTAGAAGAAAATACTTTCCAGAGCTAAAGTAAGGTGCTAAACTAAGCTTGCTAAGTCAGAAGATTGAAGGGGGGGGACATGGTTAGATTAATCTGCACTATGCTTATGGTTATGGTGCTACTTCCAGTAAATTCAGTTTTTGCATCATCACTACATGAGCCTTTTAGTGCATTATTGGAAAAATATGTGCAAAATGGGGTGGTTGATTATGAAGGTTTGAAACAAGAGCGTCGAGTTCTTGATAATTACCTTAAAAAATTAAGTACCGTAACCCTTGCAACTTTTGATAATTGGTCAAAGCCTGATCGTTTAGCCTACCTTATTAATCTCTATAATGCTGTTACATTACAGCTAACTATCAACACATATCCTGTAAATTCATTAAAAGATGTTGAAACTAACTTTACAAGCCCGTGGAAAAGAAAAGTAGTACGACTGTTTGGGAGTGTTATTAACCTTGAAACACTAGAGCGTAAATTCATAGCAAGAGAATATCACGAACCTCGCATTCACTTAGCTTTAGTTTGTGCAAGCAAAAGTAGCCCTCCACTTCGCTCTGAAGCTTACGACGGCACTGAATTACATAATCAACTTGAAGATCAAGGTAAAAAGTTTTTTGCAAGTTCTAAAGGTATACAAATAGATCACGAAAGAAAAAAAGTTTACCTAAACCAAACAATTAAATGGAATGAAAGTGACTTTATTTCTGTTGAGTCTTTTGTGGAAAAGTATACAAACACCAACATTGACGGTTATGACATTGCATGGCTTGAATATGACTGGGGACTTAATAAAATGGAATAATGATTTTTAATATTCCAAGTCGATTATTTAGATTGATTACAGACAAAAAGGTTGGCATTTTGCCAACCTTTTTTTGTAGTACTATAAAAGTAAAATTCACAATGGGGTGGATTTTCACTATCTAGTTGAATCCGCCGATGCTGAAAATGCGTTTACACACATTTTTCAAAAAAGACACG
>CAYJCI010000448.1:0-1007 GCA_964368595.1 uncultured Desulfovibrionaceae bacterium | reverse complement strand
GTGACCATTGGGGCCGGGGCCTCGGCGACTTCAGTTTTTGGTGGCTTAGCCTATGCTGAGGGTGGTGAGGGTGCTGGTGGTAATGGTGGTAATGCCACGGCCACAGCCAGCGGCAACACGGTGATTATAAACGAAAGTTTAACAACACCGCTTGGAATTTACTCCTCGCAAATTATTGGTGGTGTGGCCATTGCCAGTGGCAGTGACGAAAGCATAGCTTCCGCTCAAAACAACACCGTTATTTTAAGCAAAGACCCTTTTACTACCGGGGCTAACGGCATTATTATGGGTGGTGCCACGGGTGAATATGAGGATTTTTTTTCCGTAAGTTATAATGCTTCACGTGGCGACGACTTTTTCTATGGTAACCGCCTTATGGTAAACGTTTTAAATTCCAACAACAAATCTATCTCGCTGGCCAACGTTAGCCGGGTGAGCAACTTTCAATATTTTGATTTTATTTTGGGCTCGGCGGTTCAAACAAACCCGGTTTTAACTTATGAGGGAAGAACAATAGGAACTGCAGAAATTTATTTTGACAATGGCCTTACGGGCAATGATAAAACTTCCTCAATCATTTCCAGTATTTCCATGCCGGCAGATCACAATTATGAAGTAAACGGCATTGTCACTTTAATTGACTATTATGACGCCACGGCCTACGGCACTATTGCCAACGACCGCGAAACTTTAGTCCGCGGTTCAGTGGGCACCTTCGTCACCCCTGAATGGCAAATCGACCAAGATGAAACAACCAAAAAAATCACCGCCAAGCTTGTAAAGTTTGCACCCAATAATAATGCTACCGATATTTTGGATGGTATTGCCACGCCCATGTTTGTGGCCCAAGGTGCCACAGGTGAAGCAGTGGGTATGGTTATTGACCTAGTGCGCCTCCAACAAAAAAGCGCGGCGCCAGCGACCAGCGGCGACGGTGGCGAAGGGCAAATAACCCCCTTCCTCAACTTTTACGGCAGTAACTTAAATTACGATGATAACTCGGAAAT
>CAYJCI010000447.1:0-1020 GCA_964368595.1 uncultured Desulfovibrionaceae bacterium | reverse complement strand
CATTAAGAGAGCAGGGCATAATCTCGCCTTTGGCAGATTGTGGCTTATATAAAGACGATATACGTAATTTAGCAGCTGAGAACGGACTTGATAATGCAGGCCAAAAAGCAAGACCCTGCCTTTTAACTCGTCTAGATTATGGCTTAAATGTCACAGCTGACATGCTTTTGCGTTTAGCAAAGGCAGAATTTGAGCTTGAAGAGGCTGGACTTTATGATTTTCGTTTACGAATTTGCCCTGAGCCAGTTTTGCAAACTTTGCCGCATAGTGTGCCCCTTGCCACTATTGAGCAAATTTTAAAAAATTACGATTTTTACCCAGCAAAAATTATAGTTTGTGACAATATAAGTGGTTTTTTTGATCGTGTTTAATGAGCATTGGAATGCTTAAAAATAAAAAAGGAGCTTAGTATGATTTACAAAGCAGCGGATATTGTGAATGAACGCAAGGATAAAGTGCGTGGTGGTGCAGGCTTTATGATGACTAAGGCCTTAGTTTCTATTGATGAGCTTTGCAGTAAAGGTCGCCTGTTTAACCTTTGCGTGCTTGAGCCAGGCTCTGCCATTGGTGTGCATAAGCATGAGGGTGAGGTTGAGGCTTATTATTTCATAAAGGGTGAAGGCACATATAATGATAATGGAACAAATATTACTGTTTCTGCTGGTGATGTGACCTACTGTAAGGATGGCGAATCTCATGGAATTGCAAATACAGGTAAGGAAAATCTTGAATTCATAGCCTTGATACTTTTTTCATAGTTTTGCATTAAAGCTATGAGTACATGGCGAACATGGCTGTGTATTGATGGCAATAATAAATTAACTTATTGTAATTAAAACTAAAGCCTAGATGCCTTCTAAAGGTGTCTAGGCTTTTTAACTAGTCGACGCTGAAAAACAGTTAAAACCACTAAAATAATAATATTTTAATCAAAATATTCTAATAAAATTGCCAGAAAAAAGGGAGTGTAACATACTTTTTTAGCGATTTTATGACGCAAAAAAATGGTTTTTCAAGCGG
>CAYJCI010000446.1:0-1021 GCA_964368595.1 uncultured Desulfovibrionaceae bacterium | reverse complement strand
AGTAAAAAGCCACTAGGCCACTTTGAAAAACTCAATGGGGGCTTTTTTGTCTTTGTTACATGGAGGGAGTCGGGCAACTTGGAGGCATGTTTTTTGTATTTCAAAAGATAATATCCATGAGCAATAGCATCTACAAAAGTAGGGTCTGGATTGAAAGTACTTACATGGACTTTGAAAAGCACAAAATACACAGCCAACATAAAGTTGTGCTCACCCCAATATAGTACAGGGGTAGTATAAAGTAAGATAGTGCAACAAAAAAGGGCTAACGTTATAAACGCAAGCCCTTGAATTTTATGGCGCGCCCGGGAAGAGTCGAACCCCCGACCAAGAGCTTAGAAGGCAATTTTTAGGCATTTTTCCTGCCTTCATTATAATATTATTTTTCGGTCATCAAATTTCACTCACTTTCACGATTTACTTTACTGTGTCATCGGGAAAGGTAGTACAAGGGTAGTACAAAAAAATGGGGATAAAATGGCTAATAAGTGGACCACAGCGGCAAAAGGCATTCGTTATAGAGAACATGAAAGCCGTAAACATGGCAAAAAGTTCGACCGTTACTATGTGCTTCAATATAAGCGTGGCGGCAAAGTATATAATGAAGCCGTAGGGTGGGGGAGTGATGGCATAACCCAAGCCGAGTGTGGACGCATTCTTAGTATGTTGCGTGAAAACTGGCGTATGGGTACAGGACCGCAAACATTGGCAGAGATGCGTCAAGCCAATTTGGACGAACAAGTCGCCACCAAGAAGGAAAAGCAAAAAGTCGCTTCATTAACATTGCAAGGTATTTTTTTTGATGGCTACCTTGCCCACCAAAAGGCCAAGGGGAAAAATGTAACTAGCATAAGCCACGAGCAAGGCTTTATGAAAAACTACATTACTCCCTTCTTTGCTGATACCTCCATATATGAAATTGATGTGCGTAAAATGGATGCCTTTGTTACCTATCTTAATGAGGTTGACAAAAAGGCCCTTGAGCAATCAAACCAAAAAGCATGCCATTAACCTAGTCAGT
>CAYJCI010000445.1:0-1046 GCA_964368595.1 uncultured Desulfovibrionaceae bacterium | reverse complement strand
GGGGGTGCAGCGGGGTTTTAACCCCCTGCCGAACTAAGCGTATGCGGGGGACGGGTAAGACGAAGTCTGCCCGCCCTTACCTTAAACCGACGGAGTCGCAAGCGTTAGCTTGCTGTATAGCGAGCAAGGCATACAAGCGGAATTGATTTCCGCTTGTATCTAGTGTGCCGCCATGAGCGGATAAATGTCAGGGCAGAAATTTTTGTTATTTTGAGTTGGGTAAAATTAGATTTTACGTCTTGGCTTGCTCAACAAATTTAGCTCAAGCACTATTTAGGCGGATAGTGTTTCAGAAGTTTTTTTCGTGAGGCAATCAGCCATCCATACTTTTATGAGGGATTGACGTGTGACCCCAAGGCGTGTGGCTTCATCATCCAAGGCTTCAATCATCCATAAGGGGAAGTCCACATTTACCCTTTTTGTTTTGTTGGGGCGTTGTGCTTTACTTAAATCGGCATAGGGTATGACGCTTGCACCTTCATCAAATTGTTTATCAAAAGTTTTAGCATCCATAGGCTTTCTCCTCATCTTTGTGTGCTCTGCGTACTGAAATTATGCGTGTTGCACTGCCTCTATATGTAACAATGGCAGTTATATTTTGCCATATGTTTGACCTATGCAAGCATGACGCACTTCGTCAGTAAAACGTAAAGGCAAAACCAATAAGTTTTCATCATTCTATAAAAGCTGTGCTTCTTCAAAATTAAGCCCATGCTTTTGTTTATTGACTTCGCTTTTTGTTGGGTCGTATTTAAATTCTATATAAAAAATATACCTAAATTATACCTTTTATCAAGTTGACAGATTTAAACTTATTTAGCTTTGCTAAATTCAAACACATTTTTAATGGCATCTAGATTTCTTTGACCGGCTTAGAGGTATACCCCATACTTTGCTGAGAGTTCTGCCAAAGTATTATTTTTTTCAGTAATGGCTATGTTGTCCAGTATGGTAATACACAAGAAATAAGTAGCATAGATAGAACGAATATGATTATGGGGAAAATATTTTTCCGTTTTTCATTCAAAAACTTTGTTAGAATACTC
>CAYJCI010000444.1:0-1059 GCA_964368595.1 uncultured Desulfovibrionaceae bacterium | reverse complement strand
CGCTAAACCTTAGTGGTGATGGTGGTAAGGCTTTAAGCACAGGTAATATTACTGTAACACGCGGTACGCTTAATCTTGGTTATGATGGAACTGTAACCCAAGGCGGCACGGTTGAGGGTGATATTACTGTAAGTAGCTCTCTTTCCTCCGTATCTTCCCTCGGCACAGATGTTACAGTAAACGGTGAAGTAAACATTACAAATGGCGGTCGCTTTACTGTTGAGAGCACTAGTACTTTCACCGCCACAAATGGCGTGATTGTTGATGGTTCTGCTTCACTATTTGAAGCCAATACTGATGTAAGCCTTGCTAGCCTTACTATAAGAAATGGCGGTAATTTAGAAACCGTGGATGGTAAGACTGTCACCGTTGGTTCTTTAACTCTTAACAATGTAGCGAAACTTAATTCAACAAATACCACACTTAAAGCAACTAATATCATCAATACTACTGCTGTAGCGATTGAAGGTGGCGGCAATCTTGAACTTACAGGCACATGGAATGCAGGGGCTAATGTTGAGTTAAATGATGGAAAATTTACCCTAGCATCTGGTGCTGGCCTTAATATGGGTAGCCATACCCTTAGTACTAGTGCTGCTAATAACACATTAAACATGGCTGGGGCCACACTTACGCTTAATATTGGCAATCTTGGTAGCGTGGACTTTACTACTGACCCTAATAATGTATTTACTAAAAACAATACCATTGCTGGAACTGTTACCTCTGATGCAAGTAGTATTTTAAACATTAATGGTCTTAGTGTTACAACGCTTAATGAATTTGAATATTTAGACTTAGAAAAAGAAACCAAGGAAGAGGCCTTTAGTTCTGCCTTTCTTGGTACGGTAAACTTTTCTGGCATAACCGTTAATGCCGTAAGCCTTTCTGGGGTTACAAAAACTTGGGAAACACCAGCAGCAAGCCTTATGGCTGGTGAGTTGAAATATGTGGGCGATACCACCATTAGCCATATTACAGAAAATACTTATACAGGCTATGCCACCAAGAATTCCAAAATCACAGGTGCTGGCGTAAACCTCACCCTTACGGGGCAAG
>CAYJCI010000443.1:0-1060 GCA_964368595.1 uncultured Desulfovibrionaceae bacterium | reverse complement strand
ACCCACATTAAAAACCTAAAATCCGCCAAAGCAAACGCTCGCCCATTCTCTCTCTTGCTGCTGGCTAGCCTTTGTATTTTTTCAACCCTCGTGGTTAATAATGCCCATGCCGCCCAACCCGCCACCCAAAGTCCAAATCCTCAGGGTTCAATCGTTAGCAGTATGGATGCAGCTCACCTAGGCCAAAACCTTATAAACGATGGGGAAATTGAGGATGGTGATATATTCACGCCTTTTCTGAATCAGGACATAAAAGCTGGTATGTATGGTAAGGCTGACACAACCTTCAACTTCGAGAATTATGCCAGTATAAGAGTATTGCATGATGACCCTACTAAGGCCGATGCCTACGGTATCTATGCTAATGGCAACGGCAACCATATACTCACCAATCATGGTGACACTTTTGCCACTGCTACTGGAGGAAGTAACAATGAAGCTAACGGCATGTTTTCTTTTGGTAGTGGTGATCACATACTCACCAATAGAGGTGGGATTACTGCCACTGCCACTGTCATTGCCGCTGGAACTACTGCCCGCGCCTACGGTATGTCTAGTAGCTCCAGTAGTGGCAATGTTACGCTTAACAATAGTGGCCGCATTACTGCCACTGCCACTACCACTGGAGCTACTGCCGAGGCCTACGGTATGTTTATTATAGGCGGTGCTAATTTTACCTTAAATAATACTGGTAGCATAACTGTTACTGGAGCTAATCTAGCCTTTGAGGCCTATGGGCGTGACGACTACAACGTTGACACTTGGGCCACAACTTTACGCCCTTGGTCTAGCAATGACGCTGTTTTTAGTGCAGATGCTGGCGCGACGGTAAATTTTGCCAATTCCAAGTTAATTTTAAGGGCAGATAATAGAACAGTTATGGGGCAGGATTATCGCATTTATGATGCCACCAATAATAATGGTATGGTTTCTGCCGCAAGTGGAGCTACCGTTAGCGGAACTATAGCTGCAGTTACCACAGAATCCCCCACCTTAAAAGCCACATTGGTGGGCAATGACCCTGCCACAGCCACTGTACGCCTTGAGGCCAATGTAAATT
>CAYJCI010000442.1:0-1072 GCA_964368595.1 uncultured Desulfovibrionaceae bacterium | reverse complement strand
ACGAAATACAAATTACAAGGCGTTAGTAAACAAGAATTACCGCCGCTTATTCCGGATATTCAAGATGTAAAACAGAAGAAGCTTTCTAGAGGTTTACAATCAACATCTGAGGATACATTACAAGAGCAGGCTTTTTTGCTACATAAAGTGCATTGTTCTTCCTGCCAAGGAAAGATTCACGCGGCGCTTATGGCCATAGACGGTATTGTTTCTGCTGAAGTCAATACTTTGCGGCGCTCTGTAGTGGTAACATACGATACAGAAAAAACGTCACCTGCTGCGCTGTTAGTAGCTTTTGCCGACAGTAAGTATAAATTACAAGAAGTAAACAAGAAGGAACTTCCTCCGCTTATACCTGCCATTCAAGATGTAAAACAAAAAAAACTTTCACCTAAGGCGCAACCTTTTGAATCGCTACCTAAATCCACTCTTCAAGTAACAGTTGAAGAAGAGAAAGATACTCCTTCTCCTTCTCCTTCTTCATATGCCTCTTCAGCTTCGAAGAGAATTGCAGAACAGGATTTTAAAATAGGTAATGTACATTGTACATCATGTGAAGATAGAGTACAAAAATTACTTATGGCTTTAGGGTGTGTTCATAGTGTACAAGTTAATTTATTACGTAAAACTATGCATGTGCGTTTTGATAGTACTGGCATTGATGCGAAAGGTATTACTGCTGCGATGGAAGGTGCAGGTTATTCTGCTGCGCCCATGTTGCCTACTTTAAGAGAACCTGTGAAAAAAGAAGCCCCTGCTTCTGGCGCGACGCAATCTCAACCGCAACAAAGCTCTTCGCATGACGCTGCAATCTCTACATTACAGGGGGCGCACGAAAAATTTCCGTGGGTTTTAAGCTTTTCACTTTTCTTTGCTCTCTTGCTTATGTATGTGGCTATGGCGGATATGTTTGCCCTTCCCCTACCGTTAGCCTTACAAGCACATAGTGCCCCTTTCATCTGGGCTAGCGTACAGGCTTTATTATGTCTCCCTATTCTTTTACTCAATAAGCGGATCTTTATTTCTGGCTTTAGAGCCTTATGTCAAGCAAGCCCTAATATGGACAGCCTTG
>CAYJCI010000441.1:0-1075 GCA_964368595.1 uncultured Desulfovibrionaceae bacterium | reverse complement strand
TTGATTTTGTGAAATGCAATAAAAGAGGTGGACGACTGTCTCTGAATTGAACGAAAAGTTCGTCGTCATCTTAGTCTCCACCTCAAATTACTCATCACTTGATGGGTTGCATGTACCGCTTGATGAGTGCGTACGTTAACAATTGTAAGTACAGGAGTATAGAGTAATGCAAGATAGATGTAATTTCAAGAAATTTTTAGGCGTTGATGTTTCTAAAAGTAAATTAGACATTTATAATTCACACACTGGCGAGTATGCCCAAGTAAAGAACACTAAAAAAGACATTTATAATTTTTTAGTTAATATTGTTCCTAGCGAAGATTTACTAGTTCTTATTGATTTAACAGGTGGTTATGAGCAGAAATGTGTAGATGAGTTTTATAATGCTGGCTTTAATGTTCATAGAGCAGAAGGCAGAAAGGTAAAGGCTTTTCATAATTGCATAGGACAAAAGGCAAAGACTGATAAGATAGATGCTAAAGCCTTGACTATTTATGGGGAAAAGATGCAAGAACATCTTTCTTTGTATAATCCAAAAGCTAGCGATTTAGCTTTATATTTAGAAGCTATTGCTGATTTAGCAGAAATGTTACAGAAAGAAAAAACAAGAGTTCAAGCACCTTTAATGAATAAGAAAATTCAAAGAGCACATAAAAAAATTATTTCTGTATTAGAACATGAAATGTCTTTATTAGAAGCAAAAGTCAAAGAAGAGATTGAAAATAATGCAGATCTTAAAGCTCGCTATGAAATTCTTACAAGTGTTAAAGGTGTTGGCGAAAAGACCGCATATACTCTTTTAGGGATGCTTCCAGAGCTAGGACATCTCAACAGACGTGAAGTTGCAGCTTTGTCAGGTGTAGCTCCATTTGCAAAAGATAGCGGTTCTTCATCGGCATACAGGCGAGTAGGTAAAGGTAGACCAAAGGTCAAACAAGCCCTTTTTATGGCAACTCTAGTTGGCATAAGATATAACGCAAGATTAAAAGAGTTTTATCAACATTTACTAAGCAATCAAAAAAAGAAAATGGTGGCAATAGTGGCTTGTATGAGAAAACTTATCATCACACTTAAT
>CAYJCI010000440.1:0-1078 GCA_964368595.1 uncultured Desulfovibrionaceae bacterium | reverse complement strand
GCCCAGTTAAAGCTGTTATGGACGAAGTTTTCTCTGACTTCCAATCCATGCGCTTGCCTGCTCCTATGCGTATTGCTCTAGCATGTTGTATTAACATGTGTGGTGCTGTACACTGCTCTGACATCGGTCTTGTTGGTATTCACAGAAAGCCTCCAATGATTGACCACGAGTGGACTGACCAGCTCTGCGAAATTCCTTTGGCTGTTGCTTCCTGCCCAACTGCGGCAGTTCGCCCAACCAAGGTTGAAATTGGCGACAAGAAGTTAAATTCTATTGCCATTAAGAATGAGCGCTGCATGTACTGCGGTAACTGCTACACCATGTGCCCAGCCCTACCTATCTCTGATGGTGAAGGCGACGGCGTTGCAATCATGGTAGGTGGTAAGGTTTCTAACCGTATCTCAACACCTAAGTTCTCTAAGGTTGTTGTAGGTTACATTCCTAACGAGCCACCACGCTGGCCCACACTTACTAAGACCGTTAAGCACATCGTTGAAGTGTACGCCAAAGAAGCCAACAAGTATGAGCGTATTGGCGAGTGGGCAGAGCGTATCGGTTGGGAAAGCTTCTTCAAGAAGACTGGCCTTACCTTCACTCACCACCTTATTGACGATTTCCGTGATCCTGCCTACTACACCTGGCGTCAAAGCACCCAGTTCAAGTTCTAGGATTACGAACTTATTTTTAGGCGGCACAAACCGTGCCGCCTAATTAGGAGATTATAATGAGTAGTGAAAAAGACATTGTTGTTGAATTTCTTCAAAGCAAAGCTGCCTCAAAATCAAAATTTTACTTCCAAGACTTTTTGCCTCTTTTTGAAGGCAAAGGCCCACGCGACGTAAAAAAGATTTTAACCAAGCTTGTAAACGAAGAAGTGCTTGAGTTCTGGTCCTCTGGTTCTACTACTATGTATGGCCTAAAAGGTGCTGGAAAGCAATCTGCTGCTGAAGGCGAAGAATAAATCTTTATTTAGTTTGCTTTTTGCAACAACAAATTCGCACTGAAAGGACAGGGGTTACCTCCTGTCCTTTATTCGTTCGTTCGACACATTTTATACAAACGGAAGTAAATTCCGTTT
>CAYJCI010000439.1:0-1078 GCA_964368595.1 uncultured Desulfovibrionaceae bacterium | reverse complement strand
AAAATACTATTAAAAATAAAATCGCATAAACCCAAAGCCCATAGTTTGCAACAAGCTCAAAAAGATGCTTATCAATATTTAAGATAAAATCCACCAAAAACATTATCAATTCCATATATTTACCACCTCAAAGGCTTAAGAAAGCTAAATTTTACATTGTTCAAATTTCTTGCATTTTAACAATTTTTTTGTCATAACCCCACATTGGCAGGGAATAAATGCCTTATCCCCACACTTATACTTACACTTCTAACAAAAGACAAGTCCATGTTTTTATCTACCCTTCTTGCGCTCGCACCCTTACTGCTCGTACTTTTTTTGTTGATTGCATGCAAAATGTCAGCTGATGTTGCTGGAATTTTGGGATTAATTCTCACAATTATTTTGGCAATATTCTATTTTGATACAGCCTTTGAAATTATCCCAAATCTACTTTTAGCAGCCACCATAGCCTCTTTACCTGTTGGTTTAGTGATTGCTGCCAGTATTTTACAAGTAACAATCATGGGCGAGAGTGGCGCACTCAGTCGCATTATTGCGCTAATTAAAACTTTAAGCCCTGGTGACAAGGCCGTGCAAGTACTGCTTATCAATGTTGGCATAGGCACATTGTTAACTGGCCTTGGCGCTGCTTCCATGGCTATATTTCCGCCCATATTACTAGCTCTTGGATATTCTGTTAAAGCCGCAATTTTAATACCTTGCTTGGGTTACCTAGCTTTTTGCATGTATGCTTTGCTTGGCATTCCTGCTGTGGTTTTGGCAACTTTTGCAGGCCAAGGACTTTTGGAAACTGGCATTAGCCTTGCTGCTTTTATGCCCGCAATTTCAACCATTGTAGCCTTTTTATGCCTGCATATTGCTGGCGGTTTTGCTCTTGTTATGCGCGGTTTTTGGCCTGCTATCATAGCTGGTTTAAGCTCAGGCTATGTAGCCATGGGGCTTGCGCAAACTGGCCTACTCACGGTTACAGCCGTTGTTGCAGGAATATCAATTGTTATAGTATTGCTAAGCTATGTAAAGATGCGTGGCGGCAAGCTACAAGATAATAGCGTTTTAAGCCCTAAGGATTTAGAGG
>CAYJCI010000438.1:0-1080 GCA_964368595.1 uncultured Desulfovibrionaceae bacterium | reverse complement strand
TTGAGTTGTTCGAGAATTTATTAAAAGATTGGGAAATTGAAGAAATTAAAGCTCTTAACACTTCTGCTCTTAAAGTTGTAAATTTTACAGGTATACACTCTAATGATATTCATAAATACACAGCAGATAGTTTCAATGAATATTTTCGAAAAAAGAAAACAAGCTCGCCACAAAACGAAAAAATAAATGTGTTTGTTTACGAGATTGAAAGCAGTATAAAAAAATACTCCGAGCAAATCAAAAGGTGCTATGAAGATTTCAAAGTTTATTTTTCATAACTGTTATGTGTGGTGCTCCCGTGGTGCCCTAATATTAAGGTTATGTATTCAAGGTCAAAACAGAACACTTAGATAGTTATGTTATTTCACTCGATTTCATGGTGCCCGAATGGTGCCCAACTCTCCAAAAATGACTTGTATAAAGAGAAATCGGGTAAAAATGAAGATATAAGAAAAAGCCTTGTAACATAAGACTTTTTGAAAAAACCTATAAAAAGATTTAAGAGTTTATGGCAAAAAATTAGGCTATGAGAGTTCCTCGAAATCAGGTTGCCTTCACGGGCACGAGAGTTCGAATCTCTCCGTCTCCGCCAACGAGAAAACCCTTGAAAACACTACGTTTTCAAGGGTTTTTGCTATTCCTGCAAAGGGTAAAATATGAACAAAATTGCTTGTTTTTCTCTGAATTTAAACCTAAAACTGCGAGCAGAGTGTGAGCAGGGATACAAAAGACGGTGCTTGTTTTTGGTGGAAGTGCTAAAAATATTATTTTCACCTTGACATCATAGCTAAAATAACTTATTATGCAATGATATGTTTTTTCATATGGTCGGATTGTGGAAATAATAAGGAGAAGTATAGATGTATTACTACGCTAGCCTCAAACAGCAATTCACGGATACACGGAATGAGGGGTAGTGTACGAAAACTGGATTTTGTCTTTAACTTACCGCTGTTGATATAAGTGCTTACATTTTCAAAACCCGCCTCGGCAAAATATTCCCCGAGAAGCGACATCGCTACTTTATTTTTACCGCCTACATTTATGCCACGAAGTAAGGCTATATATGTTCTATGTGTT
>CAYJCI010000437.1:0-1089 GCA_964368595.1 uncultured Desulfovibrionaceae bacterium | reverse complement strand
GGCGGCGTGTTCCATAAATATTTTGCGAACACCTTCCACCGAAGCTTGGGCCAAAACTTGGCTGAAATTGTCGGTGGTTTCTTTCACGCTCTCGACATATTCTTGCGTCCGGGTGGTGATGATTTTGGTCAACGCCTCGTTATGTTGAGCGTGGAGTTTTTGAATCTCACCCAAATAAGCGTTATTTAAGGTCACCCACAGGCAAATCGGGTCATGCTGGTCAATTGTTTTGCCATGTTCCATCATCAATAAGATGTGCATATCCGATAAGTTAAGGCCAATACCGTCTTGAATCGATGGGGCGTCCGCAGAAGAATCTTCCGCAACCACTGTGATGGGCATTTTCTCTTGGGCCGCGCGTTTAGTCAGGCGGTCAAGGTATTCATTCCCCATTGGGAACCAACTTAGTTTGGTCTATAATACCTGCTATTTCACGCCAAATCATAAAAAGCCGTTGCCTCATCATCAAATTCATATTGGATTCAACGGCGGCGCGAAAACTCAGGCGTTTGGCCAAAAGCTCCTCTAAATCGTGACCGAAGGTGTCGGAGCGCAAAGTCGGAAGTTCAATCACGCACTTCAAATTGCTTGAAAATTCGGAGTAAACTTTGAAATTGTAAAAATTTTGCCCATCAAGAACAATCTCGCCAAAATACGGATTTAACCAAACCACAATGGGAATGCCCGCAAAATGGCTAACCAAAGATTTAAGGCCGCTCAAAGTGTCACCCAAAGCTTGGCCGCCGGTCACCACTGTGTGTAAGACAATTTCAAAATCGTGTTTTCTTAAGGTATTCAAAGCCTTATTTGTCTTGAGATAACTACAGAGCGGCGGGAAACAGGCTGAACCGTTATCCACCACCACATGGAGATTTTCGCTTAAATTTTGGGTGCTTTCATGCCCTTCATTTGCGGCAAAATCATATATAGTTTCTGGGGGAATTTGCGGCGTTAAACCGAAATCAAAAGAAAACTTCTTGCCGGACAAAGCACAAATCTTCTCAATGAGAGCATCGAAGCGGCGCGGGACGAGATCGTCACCGTCCATGATGTTGACGCTTGTCACGTCGAACTCCTTGTACCCGGCAA
>CAYJCI010000436.1:0-1090 GCA_964368595.1 uncultured Desulfovibrionaceae bacterium | reverse complement strand
TATTAAAAGCAACTGTTGGTGGTTATGCTAACTGGTTCGTTGGTTATGCTGATAATGATAATCGCGGAAACAAAAACGAATTCGACGTTATAGGTGATGCAGAAGTTCACTTTAATTTCGAAGCTGGTCTAAAAAACGGTCTTAAAGTTGGTGCATCTGCTCAATTGGTTGCTGATACAACTAATGAAGCTGGTTCAATTGACCAAACTTATATGTATATGCAAAATAAATATGGTAAAGTAATGGTTGGTCGTCACGACAACGTGAACAAACAACTTTCTGTACATGCTGTTGATGTTGGCGCTATGGACATTCAAGAAACTGAATTCACAAGATTCGTTATGGATGCAGAAAACTCAGGTTTCACTCAACCTGATTTAAGGGCAACTTATTTCACAACGGATGCCGACTTAACTAAAGTTTCTTATATCTCTCCTATTATCAATAATTTCCAAGCAGGTATAACTTATGCACCTGCTGGTACGAAAAATAAAGACAATGTACAAAGTAACTTTAATGCCAATTATGATGCAACAATCATTTCTGGGGTTTATTATGTATGTGTTGAACATGTAGGGGTTGAAATTTCTGCTGGTTATGCTTTTAATACGGCTCATGGCGGCGACACCTATAAAGACCTAGACCAATATAATGTTGGTGGACGTTTAATGTATGATGGTTTTACCTTATCTGCTGCTTTTAAATCTATTGAACCAGATGACGGCATTAGGAATGACAGAAAAGTTTACGACGTTGGTTTAATGTATGAAACAGGCCCTTACGCGATGAGTATTGCTTACATCTCTGGTAAAAGAGATGCTAATCGAATGGATAAAGAAAAAAACACTACATTGCTATTTTCTGGCAAATACAACATGGCTAATGGGGTTGACGCATTCGCAACCGTTGGTTTCGGTGACTATGAATTATATACTGAAACAACTACTAATAAAGGATGGGGCATTGTTACTGGTATGATGTTGTCATTCTAATTCATTAGAATTGATTATATCAAGCTAGTATAAGCTAAATATTAAAAGGGGACGGTGAATTCATCGTCCTCTTTTTTTGTTGATTTAAATTAAAAAAC
>CAYJCI010000435.1:0-1094 GCA_964368595.1 uncultured Desulfovibrionaceae bacterium | reverse complement strand
CTTGTGCTTCTTCAGTAATTGCTATGCCAACTAAGTTTTCAAGCGTGTCGGCATATTTTTCGCCTGAGCTTTCACGTGAACCTATGTAGGTATAGCTGGTATGATTGCTAGCATTTTGTTCCCAGTCGCTATCGTTGAGAATAATATGTCCATTTGCGTCAATTTTAATGCCTAATTCTTCCAATGAATAATCAATGGCAGTGACATTTTTTGTCAGTTTTAGTTCGATATTATCCAAGTCTGGCGCACTAAAATTATACAATACAGCGATATCTGTTCCTGCTTCGCCGTAGATAGTGCCAGTTATACTACCACTATCAGCACTCATGCTTATGACATCATTGCCGTTTCCAGCATTAATATCTGTAGCGTAAGCTCTGCCTGCGTAAGGAGTAACAATTATAGCATCATTGCCCTCACCAGTTTCAAGAGTGCCATATGAATGATTTGTGCCAGCCAGTGTTATTTTATCATCACCACCGCCAGTGTTAAGCGTGCTGTTAGTAGCTATACTGTCAACAATTACTATGTCGGCTGTATCGCCGAAGCTTGAAACATAGCTATAGCCATCAGGCAAATCATCTTCTTCAGTAGAGTTGATATATTTATAATCACTGCCATTTTGCACAAGATAGAGTCCTGCCCCCCCGTTAAGAGCATCATATACTTCTAATTTATTATCTGCAAATCTCATTGAATAATAATCGAGGCGAGCTGTTTGGAGAATAGTAATCTCATCATCTAAAATCAATACTTCATAGTCACCATAGCTCAGCTTTTTGTCTGCGCTGGAATATGTCCAATCTGTGCTCACATATAAGGCTTCATCTTGAATAGTAATACCTTGAGCTTCTAAATCTGCATAGCTATAAATTTCACCGACTACAAGCAGTTCGATGTCAGAACTGAGATTGCTTGTGTCTGATGAACCATAATTCACAGCATCTATACCACCGCCGCCTTGTATGGTTATAGCGCTAATGACAGGATTTACAGGGGTTTTTAGAGATATAAAGTCATTGCCTGCATCGCCGCGAAGACCTCCATCACCAGGAGTAAATTCGCCACTGTCAAAAATAATAGTGTCGTTCCCT
>CAYJCI010000434.1:0-1100 GCA_964368595.1 uncultured Desulfovibrionaceae bacterium | reverse complement strand
AACTACTTGGTGATAAAGAAATTTTTGACGTAACCGTCACCACCAATGACCAAGGCTACCGCATTACACCAGAACATCCTGAGGCTAAAATCGGTGTAGTTTTACTTGGTTGCTCCTTCACAGAGGGAGTTGGCGTTGAGGATAAAGAAACATATGCCTACCAGTTGGGAGAAATTTTAGGAAAAAACTATCAAGTTTATAATTTCGGGCATGGAGGTTATGGAGCACATCAAGCTTTAGCATTGTTAGAAAGCCCTCGCGTGGATTTTTTAAAGAACAAATATGAAAAATTATATTTTTACTTTTTGAATATTGAGGATCATGAATGGCGCTCTGCTGGCCTTGTGGAGTGGGACAATTTTGGCCCCAAATACACTCTTGAACAAGGCAAAGCCGTGTATCAAGGTTCCTTTGATTTAGGCAATCCGCTTTTTACAAAACTTTGGGAAACCGTTAAAAAAAGCGACTTAATGCAACGCTTTTTCCTGCGGACAATACTATGGCCTAAAGAAGAAGCCCTAGCCTTGCAAACAGCTATTTTACAAAAAAGCCAAGACGTTATTGCTGAAAAGTTCAAAAGCCCATTTACAGTGATTTTAGCACCAAAAATTAGCGATAGAGAAAAAGAATACAAAGACGCAGGATTTGCAACATTAAACCTTGGGCCAAGCTTAAAAGATTGGCCGGAAAATGGAACAACCATCCCACTAGATGGTCATCCAACTCCATTTTCACATGAGCAAATTGCTAAAGAAATTGCTAAAAATATTCAAAGCAACTTGTAATAATAGAATTTAGATTAGTCGACGCTGAAAAAACAAGCAGGGATTGCGTTGCGTATGATTTACGTAAGGTTCGTAAACTCACCACGTAAACGGCTTTGCCGCCCGTTGGGTCGAACTTCCTGCGACTGCAAAGCGGTGTTTGGAGTGGGCGTGCCTTTTTTGAAAAATGCGTGGAAACGCATTTTTCGGCATCAACTAGATTAGTATAAGGGGTTTAAGGAAGATCGAAACCAAATTCGACAACGCACTTACCATCTGGAACATCAAAAGGTATTACAACTATTGGTGATGAAGTTTCGTGGCAAATTTTATGCC
>CAYJCI010000433.1:0-1103 GCA_964368595.1 uncultured Desulfovibrionaceae bacterium | reverse complement strand
GAAAACCTATTAAAACAACAAGCAGAAGTAATAGGCAAGTATCAAAAAGAGCAGGAAGATTTTTTAGAAGAGGCAAGCTTGTTATTGCAAGAAGCTACATCCGAGGCACAAACAGAGGCTACCAGCGTCATGCAAATGATCTTGGATACAATCAGCACTACCCAGAAGGATATAGAAATATTGAAGAAACAAAAATAATCCAAAGCAACAAAGAGGAGCAAGCCTATGAAAGAAATATCACAACTATACAAACTACCAATCAAAAAGTTGGCAACGCTAGACGAAGAACACCTTCCCCCTTCAGAAGGCCGAAACGTCATCACTATTCAACGAGGAGACGATGGGGAAAGAGGCTACATCCAAGTTTACACATACACTCAAACCGAGATCACACAACTTCTAAGTCATCTACACAACGAGATACAACTACATGGCTCGGATTTAATGATAAAAATATTCCAAACACAATTATTCGCAGAACATGTCATGAGCACATTTTTTCAGAACAACAAGTCGGCGGAGGACAATTACTCTATAATCAGGGGGAGATGGAAGGAATTCATAAAGATTATGACCGATGCCACAAAGGGCAAGACGGACCTCAAGGACGCAAAACTGGAATTTATAAAAACTACCGTGGACAGGCAAAAATCAGAAGTAGACGACTTAAAAAAGAAACACAATTTGGCTTAAAATTTATTCTAACAGACCGAAATTGTAACTATTTATTGGATGATATACGACAGCAAGTTAGTAAACTGTCCTATCATAAAAATATTATTTCTGGTGCTAACTGTTCTACCTTTAAGGATATACTTGTTAGTTGTTCTACAAGTGGGGCTGATTTTCATTCTTATTTCGTGCTTCAGCCACACCAAGGTGGTATTTTAGATGAAATTAAACAGCAAGCACAAAGACTTAAAGCTGTACCGCAATTCAAATTAGATGCTTCGCAGCTAGGAAAATCTTTGTTGGCAGTTGATACACAACCTCTGGTGCAAGATGCTGAAGTAATGCTTGATGGTATAAAAAGACAAGCTATGGAGCTTATATATTATAAGGGTCTTGGTGCATCCAATACTGATACCATTAACATAACCGCT
>CAYJCI010000432.1:0-1112 GCA_964368595.1 uncultured Desulfovibrionaceae bacterium | reverse complement strand
GGGCGTGTCTTTTTTGAAAAATGCGTGGAAACGCATTTTTCAGCATCAACTAATTTATCGCTATCATGTGGCTTTGCAAAGCACTTGTCTTGACAAATTATGTTAAATCGGTAATTTTTATGAAAATTGTAGCATAAGTTGGAGTGTGTATGCAGCCAAATCAAACTATTAGATATGATGAATTTAAATTTTATTGGGAAGATGAGCTTTGGCTTAAGTATATATCTCGTGTAGATATAGATACTGTTATTGCAAGCTTACTAGATGGTATGGATGCTGCCTCACATGAATATGTGCAAATTCACATGCATTTGCTAAAATTATTACCTTATAAAAAACATATCTTAATCGATGCTAATTTTGGCTGGTCGCGTAAAGATGCAGAGGATGCCACCCTTGCTAAGCATTTAGCAAGTACCTTAAATATGTCCACAAAGGACGCTTTTATGCATGTTAATAAATATGGCATGAAGGATGTACCACAAGATATATTTGATAAAATTGACGGTAAATGCATTGTTGATGGTGGTGCGTATACTGGTGATACTTTGATTTTATTTAATAAGCTTTTTCCGCAATCAAGGATTTTTGCATTTGAACCACAAAAATCTGCTTTTGAACAACTAAAGAAAACAATTCAACAGCATAAAATATTAGAAAAAGCAGTCCCTGTTGCTAGGGGATTAAGCGACAAAGAGGAAGAATTGGCTCTTTATACTGGTGAAGATGTAGATTCTGGGGCCACATGTAATGCCAATGCAAAATATGATAAAGTACCCACCGATACTATTAAAACCACTACTATAGACGAAATTTTTAAGGCAATGAATGCAGAAGTTGGCTTAATTAAGCTTGATATTGAAGGCCTTGAAATGAAAGCCCTTCACGGTTCAGAGCAAACAATTAAACAATATAAACCTGTTATTGTGGCAGCTATTTATCATAGGCCAGAAGATTTTTTTGAATTAAAAGAACATATTAAATCATTAAATCCTGATTATAAATTTATGATTCGTAGAAGTGAAATGGTTTTACCAACGGCTGACTTGGTGCTTGTTGCCTATTAATGTTTCGCAAATTAAATGATTTTGTTAATGCATTTTACGAGGTTT
>CAYJCI010000431.1:0-1121 GCA_964368595.1 uncultured Desulfovibrionaceae bacterium | reverse complement strand
TATACACTATCATAAATCCGTACCTAAATGCAACATAAACTCAACATAAAAATAACTAAATTTCTCATGCAATATTCGTGCAAAAAATTGTAGAATTTGAGTTTGCAAGCATTAAAAATATAAGATTTAATAAATTTGAAATGTTTTCATAGTCATTTTTATGTATACAATATGCTAAATTAATTCATTTTTTAAGCCTAATAATAAATGTTATCACATTGAATATTCAGAACAAAATCACTTTTACATATTGACTCAATACGATTTTGCATGTTATAGTGTTCGATGTAAAAGCCTATTTTTTAGGAAATTCGATATTAATTTTTTGAGAGGATAAATTATGCAAGAAAGCACCAATGCTAAGGCAATTGAACGTGGCAAGGAAATGTTTGCTAGCATTTCTGGGGAAAAACCTTCCCTATTTAACAAAGCTGCGTGGATGGGTAAGGTTATGGATTGGAGTATGCAAAATGAGCAATTCAAAGTTCAAATATTCCGCTTTGTAGACACCTTCCCTTCATTAACAACTCCCAAACTTTTAACTGACCACATCAAAGAATATTTTGGTGAAGAAAAAGATATGCCTGCATTCCTCTCTACAGGTGCAAAAATGGCTGGTATGCTTGGTTCTTTGGGTGGTGGCATGTTGAATAAGTTTATCTCCGCCAACATTCATGAAATGGCTAAACAATTTATTGTTGGTGAAAACACTAGCGATGCCATTGTAAACATGAAGAAGCTACGTAAAGACGGCTTTGGTGCTGTTGTGGACGTACTTGGTGAGGCAACTCTTTCCTACGCAGAAGCTGATGAATATGTAAACACATATCTTGAGCTATTAGACGCACTTGAAAAAGAGCAAAACCAATGGGATGCCCTTGGCACTGATCCTAAACAAAAAGATGATTGGGGGCACGCTCCAAAAATCAACGTGGCAATTAAGCCAACCGCTACTTTCTGCCTAGCTAACCCTCAAGATTTTGAAGGTTCTGTTCTTGGCATCTTGGAGCAAGCTCGCCGTGTATGTAAACGTGCAGTTGAATTAAATGCATTTTTCTGCATTGACATGGAATCATACAAGCACAAAGATATCATCCTTGAAGTATATCGCCGCTTAAAAT
>CAYJCI010000430.1:0-1122 GCA_964368595.1 uncultured Desulfovibrionaceae bacterium | reverse complement strand
ATCTTTATCGCCACCTTTCTTTGCATCAGAAAAAACTTGAATATTAATTTGACAGTTGGATTTTGCACTGACTAATTCAGCAAATCTTATATAACCTCGCACTATACTATTCTCACGAGAGCCTGAACTTGCTAGTGTAAGGTTGATTGCAGAATTAGGACATGGCTCTGCTGCTATGGCAGATATGGAGATTCCAATAACAAATAAAATTAAACAACAGCTTGTAAAAATTGATTTTAGTTTCATGATTTTTCCTCCAAAACCCACGAGTAAATTACAGAATTTATAAATTATGAACTGCTTCTCTATCGGTTAACACCTTAATAAAGCTTTTTTCATCCAGAGGCTTAAAGTAATAATATCCTTGCACTACATCACAATGTAATTTTTTAAGGATTTTTATATGGGTTTCCGTTTCCACACCTTCTGCAATTACTTGCATTCCAAGGCGGCGTAGCATGGAGATGATACTAGCCACAAGAAATACACCCTTTCTTGTGGTGAATTTGGAGTCAAGAAAAGCCTTATCAAGCTTGACTGCTTCCACACAAAGGGTACTTAATCTGTGAAGTGAAGAAACGCCTGTACCAAAATCATCTATGGATAACTTCAAACCTGAACTGCACAGTTCTTGAATATTATTTGTAAAATCATCTACTTCGGCAATCATAGCACTTTCTGTTATTTCGATTTCAATTTCATTTGCTCTAATATCATACATATTCATAATATCTTGTATTTGCACTCGTGTTTCTGGGTGCATGACGCTAATGCCAGAAATATTTACAGCCAAAGGAGGGACGGACAATTTATGCCTATATGTATTGATGAATTTACAAGTTTTTTCAAATACATAAATATCAAGAGTAGCAATAAAAGCGTTGGACTCAAAAATAGGTATAAAGTTATCTGGATAAATCACAGATCCGTCAGGAGGATACCAACGCACAAGCACCTCTGCTCCACAAATTTTATCAGTTTTTAGGCATACTTTGGGTTGAAAATTAAGAATAAATTCTTTATTTTCAATACCTTGATCCATTTTATAGATAATTTCTTTTTGAATCTCAATGGTTTTTTTAATTTTTTCATTAAAATAGTTAATGGAAACACCATGCTCTT
>CAYJCI010000429.1:0-1122 GCA_964368595.1 uncultured Desulfovibrionaceae bacterium | reverse complement strand
ACAAGGTAGCCGTAGGGGAACCTGCGGCTGGATCACCTCCTTTAACAAAAGGATAAACTTCCCATCGCTACTCACTTGCAAGGAGCCAAAGTGTTCTTTGAAAGTGCAAGGGGGCCTGTAGCTCAGGTGGCTAGAGCGCACGCCTGATAAGCGTGAGGTCGAAAGTTCAAGTCTTTCCAGGCCCACCAAAATATTTGGTAAAAAATGATAAAATTTATTTTAACTACATTAGTGCTATTCACTCTTTCAACCACTGCTCACGCAGGGGAAGAAAACTGCGCCAAAGAAAAAAATGGCGAATTCAGAGCACTGCTTGAACAGTTAGAAAAAATTGATTTACAAACTGCACGAGAAGCAATAAATGCTTATGGCATGGTAAGTAATTTCGAAACTTACGATGATAAAGAACCACGGTGTACGCATATGGACAGATTGTTAAAAGATATGCAAGAAACCATTGATATTTATAACTAACCAAGAGTTTGGTACTAGGCGCGAGGATCGCGACTATCATCCAAGCTAAGCTTGGTCGCCCTGAGAGGGGCTGCTATTATACAATTGAATAGGGTTGGGAAAAGGAAATGTTACATATAATTTATTATGTGTAATAAAAAACTTTGTTAATTGCTTTTAAAGTAATAATAAGGTGTTTTTTCGAGTAAAGAAACAAGTTGACAAGAGCATCGGGTGGATGCCTTGGCGTCGGAAGGCGATGAAAGACGTGGTAAGCTGCGAAAAGTTTCGGGGAGAAGCTAAACATTCTATGATCCGGAAATGTCTGAATGGGGAAACCCGGCGGGAGTCATGTCCCGTCACAAGCACATGAATACATAGTGTGCCTAGAGCCAACCCAGGGAAGTGAAACATCTCAGTACCTGGAGGAAAGGAAATCAAACGAGACTCCCTTAGTAGCGGCGAGCGAACGGGGAATAGCCCAAACCGTGTGGATTCGTTCATGCGGGGTTGTAGGGCCGGCATAAATGATTCATGATTATGCAGGAGAAAGAAGCTGGAAAGCTTTGCCGTAGCAGGTGATAGCCCTGTATCCGAACCAGAAAGTGACATAGCCGGTACCTGAGTACTGCGAGGCACGTGAAACCTCGTGGGAATCTAGGAGGACCA
>CAYJCI010000428.1:0-1124 GCA_964368595.1 uncultured Desulfovibrionaceae bacterium | reverse complement strand
CGCTAAAATCGTCCACAAGTCCGTAACAATCTGTATTGCAGCAGAGGTTGATGAAGTCGAATAGCGTGTCATATTTCTTGGCTTCGACTACCGCAAAAAAGATATCTTTTTCGTATTTGTTAAGTGCGTCATACACCGTGGCAAATAGATTTAATTCACTGATATTGTATTCTCTTTCTGCGAGAATGTTAGTTAGCCTACGATCCGGCATTATCTCCAGAACTACAATCTTAGATTTCATATCGTTCGTAATGCCGAGATTATCACAGTATGACTGCAACGCCTTTTCTCTTGCAGGGAAGAACATAGCTTGGCTTTTATCCGAAACAGACGACTTTACTATATATTGGCTCATAGATTACCCTCCTCGATGTAACGTAAAACTTCCACCCTATATATTAAGATGAGTGAGGCGTGGATGATTAGTTTGAACACCTCGTCCGAGGTAATCTCACAATCCACAATCTCGCTCATCTTAATTTTAGAAACACCATCATATATCGACCTTGCCGTCTGGTACAGCACATAGCTGTCGGTGTCCATGCTATTTAGTTTTACCTTGTTAAAAAATAATTTATCGCCTACAACTCCTTTCTCGATAATTTTCCAAAGTTCGTTTGTTGATGTTAGCAGATAAAGTGCGGCAAACATTTTTTGTTCAACTTCATCTTTTCGCAATCGCTGAAGCAAAAGCATAAATCGGTGGCGATGATTTCTATTCATAAATACAGTACCGTCAAAGGTTTTAATGAGGGTTAAAAGCCTACCTTTCATCCTTGAAGTAACTTTCAACCGATCATATGTTTCGGTGATCAATTCTTTGTATCCGATGCTCCCCATTAAAAATCGCTCTAAAGTGTATTGACATTTGTCGTGGGTGCAACCGATCCGATCTTTTCGGTCGGCACAGTAGATGCATTGCCCGGCGGCCTTGTCTTTCATATTCTGATAGATATGTCTGCCGGAGTATCGAGGTTCGTGGTTGGGGATGCTTCGCATAAGCAATTCAAGTTCTCGCAGAGGGATGGTGTTTGTTATTGGCATTTTTTCTTTCCTTTCGCTGTAAAATAAAAAAAGACCGAAAGTTTCGGGGTCGAAACTCTCGGTCTTACGGGTACAAATTA
>CAYJCI010000427.1:0-1171 GCA_964368595.1 uncultured Desulfovibrionaceae bacterium | reverse complement strand
AGTTTCTTTAGTTAATGTATCAAGGCTAATATCAAGCGCAATAACGCCCACTGTTTCCTTGGCATCATTTTTAACTGGTGTTGCAATGGTAAAAACAGCCCCACCATCTTCAGAAATATAAGCTTCAGTTGTAATTGTCTTGCCAGCCTTTACTGCGTCAATATACCAAGCCCTTTTGCTGGGGTTAAAGCCAGCACTTAAATTAATATTGGGCGCCAGTGTTATACCACCATCATTATTACTAGCATACACCAACAAGTAGTGAGGATATGACTTATGAATGCGCAATAAAAGATTGTATAATCCGCGCTCATTTTCTGGCAGTTCTTCACCAGCAGTTTTAAAGGCATCAGTTGTATTAACGTAACTTGTAGAACTTTCGATGTTTTTACGCACGGAGGCGGAGGTTGATAAATAACCAACCATAGAACGCGCAGAGGCAAAAAAGCTTTGGGCAAAAGCATCCATACGGTCAAGCTGTGCTTTACTGCTTTCTTTATAGTTATCTTCAAAAACTTTATCCATTTCATAGGATGCCATTGCAATAACACCCATAATAGAAAGGAAAACAGCCACAATCATAGCATATAAAATTTTACCACGAATGCTCATAATAAATCCTATTTTTAAAATTATTCTAACAAAAGAATTATCGGCAGAATAAAAAAAATCTATATATTTTATGATGAAAAATGCGTTTCCACGCATTTTTCAGAAATACACGCCCACTCCAAACACCGCTTTGCAGTCGCAGGAAGTTCGACCAAACGGGCGGCAAAGCCGTTTACGTGGTGAGTTTACAAACCTTACGTAAATCGTACGCAACGCAATTCCTGCTTGTTTTCCGTGGCGCACAATTTGAGATTTGCTCAAATTCAGACTGATGACAACCCCCCTGTGGGTGTTTGTGCCGCCTAAACAAGCAAAGCTTGTTTGGCAGTAAGGCACGAAAATCAAGAGCTTAGCGGTGCAAATAAATTGCACCTACTCTTGATTTATCGATCGTGTTGACTTTGTCAGCACGCTAAATTTGAGCTTTGCTCAAATTTTGTTAGCCGTCGCTTGAAAAACAATTTTTTTACGTCACAAAATCGACAAAAAAGCATGCTACACACCCTTTTTTCTGGCAATTTCATTAGAATATTTTAATTAAAAAATATTATTATTTTAG
>CAYJCI010000426.1:0-1173 GCA_964368595.1 uncultured Desulfovibrionaceae bacterium | reverse complement strand
TGTAGACGATGGGAGTTGGTAATATGGCACTCTTGGAATTAAAAGATGTATATGTAAATTATGGTCAAGTTGAAGCCTTACACGGCATTAGCCTTAAGGTTGAAGAAGGCGAAATCGTTACCATTCTAGGTGCAAATGGAGCTGGTAAAACAACTACAATGCAGACCATTAGTGGCTTGCAAAGTGTAAGACAGGGCGAAATTATTTTTGATGGTAACCCACTACACACTTTGCAAAGTGATGATATTGTTAAGAAAGGCATTACCCAATCCCCTGAAGGTAGGCGTGTTTTTGGCACTATGAGCGTGCTTGGCAACCTTAAACTTGGCGCTTTTACCATTAGCGACAAAGATAAAGTGGCCAACACCTTGGAATGGATTTTCCAACTATTCCCAAGGCTTGAAGAACGCCAGCGCCAACTTGCAGGCACATTATCTGGTGGTGAGCAACAAATGCTAGCCATTGGTAGGGCTCTTATGGGCCAACCTCGCCTTTTGCTTTTGGATGAACCATCCTTAGGCCTTGCACCATTACTTGTGGCTTCTATTTTTGAAACCATTCGCACCATTAATAAAAAAGGTGTTACCGTTGTATTGGTTGAGCAAAATGCCCGTGCAGCTTTAAAGCTTGCCACTCGTGGTTATGTACTTGAAGTTGGCAATGTGGTTATGGAAAATAATGCTGATGTAATGCTTAATGATCCTATGGTTCGTGAAGCATATCTTGGTGGACATTAAAGATGACGCTTGGTCGCACGTCCTGTGCGACCAAGCTCTCACAAGCGTCGTCTGTGCTGGAAGTGAATTCCAGCTTACCTAGTAGCATAAACGGCTTAGCCGCCCTTTGGGTAGGACTCCCCTCCCAAAAATCTTATCTTCCTAATATCTCACCCTTTTTTTTGAACTAAATTTTAAGTTTTAGTAAACAAATTGTGGGCAGTTTTTTGAACTATATTCAAGAAAAGTTTACACATAAAAAAACACGTCATTCTAGCTGGAATGGCGTGTTTTTTTATTAATTCATAAGGCTAAAATTAAACTTTAATCTAATGGCAAAGTCAGCACTTCGAAGGATAAATTAGCCTTCTTGTTCGCCAACTCCTGCGGCGGCACGTAAGCTTTTCCATAATGTATCAATACCAAGGCCAGAGCTTGCAGAAGTTACTATGGGCAT
>CAYJCI010000425.1:0-1191 GCA_964368595.1 uncultured Desulfovibrionaceae bacterium | reverse complement strand
AAAAAATTTATGACGAAGGTGCAAGGAAAAAGATAAATATTTTAAAATTACCCAAAAGGATACGCAAAATACTAAGCAAAAAACAGTACAAACAAAACTAAATTAAAAATAAATCAAAACTAAATTAAAGCTAAATTAAAGCTAAAATAACTTCGCCTGTGCCTCACTAGAAAATTTCACTGTTTTCTTAACCACAGGCTTTACTTCTACTTCTACTTCAACTGCAACAGTACTTTCAGATTTAACTTCAATCTTCTCAATACAAAGATCAATAAATTCCTGCTCATTTATAACTGGCACGCCCAATTTCTCAGCCTTATCTAGCTTACTCCCTGCGGCCTCACCTGCAATTAAGTAATCAAGTTTCTTACTTACAGACCCCACAACCTCAGCACCAGCGGCTATAGCTAACTCTGTAGCCTTACCCCTCGGCATGCTAAGTGTGCCAGTGAATAATAATTTTTTTCCAGCTAATGGGCCTTCAACATTTTGTAAACCCTGCTCCGCCTTGGGGTCAAGCCCAAGTTCGCGCAAACGCTCAAGTAAGGCAATGTTGCTTTCACTTTCAAAAAAAGCCCTAATAGACGCCGCAACCTCTGGCCCCACATCAGGCAAAGCCATAAGCTCAGCATGAGTTGCCTTAGAAAGTGCTTGCATATCTGTATAATTTTTTGCAAGTAAGCGTGAAGTTTGCTCACCCACATGGCGAATACCCAAGGCAGAAATAAAACGAGCTAAAGTTGCAGTATGCTTTGCTTTTTCAAAAGCAGTCACAAATTTTTGTGCCAGCACCTCACCCATGCGCTCAAAATTAAGCAATTCATCAACATTTATGGTAAACAAATCAGCAACATTACGCACGCGCTTAGCCTGTACCAATTGCTCAATCCATTTTTGCCCTATACCTTGAATATCAAGCCCTGCTTTGGACACAAAATGCTTTATACTCTGCTGAATTACAGCAGGGCAAGATACATTTATACAACGCCAAGCCGCTTGGCCTTCTTCTCTTTGAGCGGCTTCATTGCAAACCGGGCAAATGTGCGGGAAGTTATATTCTTTTGCATTATCTGGCCTTAGGTTAAGCACTGGGCCAACCACTTCTGGTATAACATCGCCAGCCCTTTGCACTATAACAGTATCGCCAATTAACACATTTTTATTTTTAATTTCATCTTCATTATGCAAGGT
>CAYJCI010000424.1:0-1193 GCA_964368595.1 uncultured Desulfovibrionaceae bacterium | reverse complement strand
CACATCCATTCTCCAAGCAATTCAATAGCCCAGTGGCCTTTATTGCTGATGGTGTGAAGCTTTCAAAAGATATGAAGAAGTACCCATTTGTTGGTACAACTTACCGTGTAACAGAACATTGGCAAACAGGTCTTATGACTCGTCGCATGCCTTGGTTACTTGAGTGCGAACCTCAGCTATTTGCTGAAATTAGCAATGATTTAGCCAAACTACGCGGCATTGCCAATGGTGATAAGGTAAAGATTTCCTCCATTCGTGGTGAAGTTGTTGCCGTAGCCATTGTTAGTGAGAGAATTCAACCATTTATGATTAAGGGCAAACCTGTTCATATGGTTGGCTTCCCATGGCACTTTGGCTGGCATAACCCCCAAGATGGTGGAGATTCTGCCAACTTGCTCACCCCTGCCGTTGGTGACCCCAACGTAGGTATTCCAGAGAGCAAGGCATTCATGGTAAATATCGAGAAGGTGGTGTAATATGAAAGCATTTTTTGTTGACTTAACATTATGTACTGCCTGTCGTGGTTGCCAAGTTGCCTGTAAACAATGGAAAGACCTTCCAGCAGAAATTACAAAGAATTGGGGTTCACATCAGAACCCTAAGGACTTGTCAGGAAACACTTTAAAGCTTGTACGCTTTACAGAGTTGCAACCCAAGGGTAAGGATAAGGTTGATTGGATCTTCTTCCCTGAGCAATGCCGTCACTGCGTTGACCCGCCTTGCTTATATGCTGCTGAAGATGCAATTTTCCAAGATGAAGCCACTGGCGCCGTTGTTTTTACTGAAAAAACAAAGGATGCTGACTTTGCTTACATCCGTGAATCTTGCCCCTATGACATCCCACGCCAACGTGAAGACAAAGTTGCAACAAAATGCGACATGTGTCTTGACCGTGTACAAGATGGCAAATTGCCAGCTTGTGTGCTCACTTGCCCAACTGGGGCCATGAGCTTTGGTGATGAAGAAGAGATTAAACAAATGGCTCAAAAAAGGCTTAAAGAAGTACTACCTAAGTACCCACAAGCTCAATTGGGCGATATTGACTCAGTAAGAGTTGTTTACCTCTTCCCATATGAGCCAAGTGAGATATTCGCAAAGGCTGTTGCCTCAGTAGAACCTATGACTAGACGTAGCCTATTTGCAAAAATGGGTGGTACAAAGAGTGCCAATGTTTAGTTAAATAAAGCATTGTA
>CAYJCI010000423.1:0-1198 GCA_964368595.1 uncultured Desulfovibrionaceae bacterium | reverse complement strand
AGATGGTCGAGGTGGTGGAAACTTTGGCAGCCGTAGAAGAAATCGGCAACAGATGGCAGAAGATGACGAACCATCAACCCCTTCTGGGCCTATGGTGGGCAATCTCCTTAACATTAAGGTATGACGATTGGTCGCACGCTTTGCTCTCGATTTGTGTAAAGCTCGTACCTCGCTGACACAAACGGCTTCGCCGCCCGTTGGCTCGGGTTCCTGTGCGACGCAAGCTTTCGCAAGCGTCGTCTGCGCATGAAGTGAATTCATGCTTGACTTTGGCTTACTCCCCTGCGGGGCTTGCCACATCCTGTGGCATCTAGTTATGGAGAAGTGTTGAAAAGTGGCAATTTGCTGCTTCAGTGATAAACTTTACCCCTTTTTGAACATTCTACTAGAATTTTATAATTTTAAGATGTTTAGTTTATTTATTGGTTGAGCGAAAAAATTTTATTTATGAAGGGTAATGTAGCATATGTACTTTTCATAGTATAACAAAGGGTTAATTGATGTTATCAATGTGGGCGGTCATATTATTTTCTGTGATAGAGCTTTTATTGCTTGGTTCTGTTGTATTTTTCTTTATGCGGCTTAAGCGCTCAGAAACTCTTATGCAGACTTTGCAGGGTAATCAAGAGCTTTTGCTTGCACGTTTACAACACAATGCTGAACTTGAGCGTGAGCTAGTTGCAAGCTTTGCCCAGCGTCAAGCTGAACTACGCACCCTTGATCAAAAAATTGAAGAAAGAGTTGAAGAACTGCGCCGTTTGGTTTCTCAAGCCGAGGGCATTTCCCGCTCCCCACAATTCTTACGCGAGCTTATCCTAAATCAACGTAGCAGAGGTTTAAGTGCTAAGCAAATTGCTAAGAATGCAGGCTTAACTGTTGATGAAGTTGAGCTAATCCTTGCCCAAGCTACAGATAAATAGTAAAGCATTTAAACATTTATCCAGTCATTTATTCATTTGATTTCATGCTATCGGAAAATTATTTGCGCTAAGCTACCTCATTCATTCCACGACCTTCAACAACATTAACGCTAATCTTTTTTTCAATGAGAATTATAGTTATTTTTTTCTGCATTTATATGACAAATTATTTGTCAGTATCCGAAAAAATAAAACGCCTATCCCCAAGGAGATAGGCGTTTTGTGTTTTAGAACTTATTAATAACTAATTAATTTCGTTCAAGTAATTTTTTTAATAA
>CAYJCI010000422.1:0-1209 GCA_964368595.1 uncultured Desulfovibrionaceae bacterium | reverse complement strand
AAGGTCGTGCAACATTCAGCATGCAGTTCCACCACTATGAAAAAGTACCTGCTAGCATTGCTGAAGAGATCCAAAAGAAAAAAGTATAATGTTATGTTGTTGAAAAATAGCAATCTGTTGCGACAGTGAATATTTTTGGTCAGGTCATGTGGTGAAGACCCCGCGTTGCCCTATTTACGTAGGGCTCGCATACTCGCCAACGTAAACGGCTTCGCCGCCCGTTGGATAGGACTTCCTTACCAAGAAATCCACTACCTTGCATCTCACTATTTTTTAACACTTTTAAGATAGTTTTTGTTTTACTAGGCCTTTGCTTGCAAAGGCCTTTTTTTTAGGATATTTGAAATTGATTAGCCCTTTAGGGCTTTTTAGTAACTTTGTTAAGGAAATCATTATGGCATTACCAAAAGGATATTCAGTAGGTTCAATTAGTGCAGGCTTTAGAAGGCCCAATAGGCACGACGTAGCAGTATTAGTTTCTGAGGCGCCATGTGTTGTTGCTGGTGTTTTTACCACCAATGCTTTTAGGGCGGCTCCTGTTTTGGAATGTCAGCGAATTTTAGATGCTGGGGGCATGGTACAAGCTGTGCTTGTAAACTCAGGTCAAGCCAATGCCTGTACTGGCAACGAAGGCCTTATTAACTGTAAAAAAACCACAGAGTTAATGGCTGCTCAACTTGATTTACCAAGTGATAGTGTTTTGCCAATGTCCACTGGCGTAATTGGGCCACAGCTTAAAATGGACTTGTGGGCAGATGCTGTTGTTAAGCTTAAAGATGCTTTAGGCAGTGGTGATGAAGAGCATTTCACGCGTGCCATGATGACAACAGATGCCTTCCCCAAATTTTTAAGTAAGGAAGTGGAGCTTTCTGGTGGCAAAATAAGCTTTGCTGGTATGGCCAAGGGCGCTGGTATGATTTGCCCCAATATGGCAACTATGCTTGCTGTAATTGTTTGCGATGCACAGGTTGAGCGCGAAACTTGGCAAAAACTATTTGCTGAAGCTGTGGAAGTTACCTTTAATAGAGTAACTGTAGATGGTGACACATCAACCAATGATACAGTGCTTGGCCTTGCCAATGGTGCTAGTGGTGTCAGCGTGAATGCTGATGATATGGCAAAGTTAAAAGAAATTTTGGTGGAGATGCTAGGCTCACTCGCCTATATGTTGGTGCAAGATGGCGAAGGCTCAACCAAGGTTATAAAGAT
>CAYJCI010000421.1:0-1218 GCA_964368595.1 uncultured Desulfovibrionaceae bacterium | reverse complement strand
AATTTTTCCGAGGTTTATCAAAACACGCCTTTATTGGGGATAGTATATGAACGATATTACATCATATAAATTTTATTTAAGTATTTTAGCTATTGTAAAAAATGAAGCACCTTATATACAGGAATGGTTAGACTACCATATCTCAATGGGAGTAGAACATTTTTATATTTATGATAATGAAAGTGATGATAATTTGTATGAATTGTTAACTCCATACATCGAAAAAAATATTATTACATACACCTTTTGGCCAGGGAAGGCTCAACAAAGACCAGCATATAATGACGCATTAAAAAAGTATAAACATGATACACGATGGTTAGCTGTTATTGACATAGATGAATTTATTTGTCCTACGAATAAGGTAAGCATTAATGATTTTTTAATTAACTATGAACCTTACCCAGCTTTGGCTATTCATTGGCTCTTGTTTGATTCCAATGGTTACACATGTAAACAACAAGGAAGTGTTTTAGAAAACTTCACAAGAGTGTACAAAAACTATACTTTAGAAGAAGGTAACTCTCACATTAAATGTATTGTAAATCCGCTTGAGGTTTCAAGATTTAGTGTCCATAACCATGAGTATATTGACAATAAAAATGCCGTGAATGAATGCTTTGAGGTTATGATTGGACATAGTGGATTTAAATCAATTAATATGGAAAAAATTAGAATTAACCACTATTACAGCAAGTCTAAAGAGGAGTTTTTAGCTAAAGTAGAAAGGGGAATGGCTACCCATGTTTATGAAAAAAGAAATATAAGAAAAGAAGATTATGATTTTGCTGAAACAACTCACGATTATACAATATGGCAGCATTTAAAAAGCAAAAAGAAAATGTTTTATCGCATGAAACACCTAAAGCAACAACAGTATAAAATCATAGCAGAATCAAATTATTTTAATGCAAAATGGTATGCAGAACAAAATACAAAAATCAACTCTGACTATGAAGCCGTTAAGCACTATTGTGAAATTGGTTGGAAAGAGGGGAAAAACCCTAGTATGGACTTTGATGGAAATAAATATTTAGAAAACAATAAAGATATTAAATTAGCTAATATTAACCCTCTTATACACTATGAGATGCATGGAAAAAAAGAAGGCAGAAATATGTGGGCTATTCCAGAAAAATCATAAAAAAACCTCTTACGCTGTCACCGCAAGAGGTTTTGAAATTCTGGTCGGAACGGAGAGATTTGAACTCCCGGCAT
>CAYJCI010000420.1:0-1220 GCA_964368595.1 uncultured Desulfovibrionaceae bacterium | reverse complement strand
ATAAGTATTTTGCTGGAGTTCATTTGTCGTGGATTTTTGGCCGACAAAGTTGCGGCGGCTTTGCACGAAGCAGAACCAGCTAAGCAGGTAGTGGCAATCCAGCATTATTTGGCTACGTTTAATTGAGATTTCGGTTGGTTGCTGTTCTTTTGCCTTATTTTCATGGGGGTGGTTGGTTGGTTCGTGGTGAAGCTTTCCACCCGTTTTAACTTGGTTGGGGCGGTGAGTCTGGCCAAAGCTTTGCGCTTCGCTGATGCCATGGAAAGGCTTGGTTTAATTCATGAATGGGAGCAGTTGCAGTTTGTCCGTCACTATAAAATTCCGCTTTATATTGCGGTAAAACCGCTTTTGAACGCTGAAGCTGTCGATATTAAGGCCCGTCTATATCCTTTCGTCCAGACTTTACTCGCTTCCACCGATTTAATGGCCGCAGAAAAGGGGCGCAAAACTCTTTGCGTAAAAGCGGAAGATTTAGAAGCCGCTTTGGTTCAAATAAGTAGAACAGTTGTGCAACCCCCTGATAATCAAGGTGAAAATGTATCCACCTTACGTGAGTTGCAAGCGCAAGTAGCGACCTTGGAAATGGAAAAGAAAGTCCTACAAAATCAGTATGTTGAAAGTGGCGAGCGAATAAAGGAGCTGGAAAGCCTCAACCGCAAAACAAAAAGTGCATTGGACAACCACGCCCGGCAAGATGGTAAAGACGTCAAGGCACAGCAACGGGTCTTTCTTTATGCTGTTGCTTTAGCCCCGCTTTTTCGCGGCATTTTGGCCCACAAACCAGATAGGCGTGATGTGACCCGTAGCGCATTCAGTACCCTATACAAATCAAGCATCAATGAGGAAGCCATGCTCAAAAGTCTACTGCTGGGCATCGGTGAAGATTCCCCGGACAAACTCCCCGATTTCATCTCTGACCTGACTTGGGAGTTCCTTAAAAGTTTGGATCTGACCAACAGTAGTGGCCCAGCACCCTCCGGCAATGTCGGGCGCCTCAAAAAAATGCTCCTCGGTGGCGAGTGAGCTAAAAATAAGCAATTAACCTTGTGGTTTCTTTACCCTTTAACCTCTTCTTTTATAACCCTTGTCTTCTTTTAATATTTTAATTTTATTGATTTTTATTAGCTAACCCTCCCTTTCTGGAAAGAAACGGAGGGTTATTTTTTTGTATGGAAACGGGCCACCTATTTTTTAAGTAGCCGTTGCTTTATCCTTCTTTC
>CAYJCI010000419.1:0-1223 GCA_964368595.1 uncultured Desulfovibrionaceae bacterium | reverse complement strand
TTTTTCTGGCAATTTTATTAGAATATTTTGATTAAAATATTATTATTTTAGTGGTGTTAACTGTTTTTCAGCGTGGACTATTTAGCGAACACAAGCCTTAAACAATATTAATTTACTATGTTTTAGCTGTGTGCATTGCTTAAGAAAGTAAAGTTTTATTACAAAACTAGACTAAATGAGATTGTAATTCTTGAAATAAAGCTTCACGTAGTGGTGTCGGTACGCTTTCTTTACGCTCAATTCTATAGAACATGCGGTCAAAACGTATGTTGGATACTTCTATAGTAGATAGTATCCCTTCTGCTAGCTCTTGTTCAATTACGCGTGGAGGGAGGCAAGATAATGTACCAGGGTTATGTAGTACATGCTTAATTGCGTCAGTGTGGGCAAGCTCTAAGAATTGTTTAGGGCGTAGACCTAGTGGGGTTATGTGGCGCATGAAGGTTTCTCTTGTGCCAGAGCCTGCTTCGCGCAATAGCCAAAAATATTGCATTAAATCTTCAATGCTTCTTGGTTTACTCGCAAGCTCTTGATCTCTAGTTACAACCACCAATTCTTCACGTCCAAGTGGGGTTATTACAAGGTCAATGGCATCAACATCACCTTCTACAAAGCCCATATCAAGCTGACCACTTTCTACTTGTTGAACAATTTCACTACTATTTGCTGAGAAGCAATCAAGCTCCACATTGGGGTAGCGCACTTTCATATCATATAAAATCTGCGGCATGACCCAGTTAGCAAGCGTTACAGAGGCGCCAACAAATAATTTGCCGAACAATTCTTCATTGGAGAGTAGGGCAAGTACGTTATCTAGTTGGTGATGTAATGGGGCTAGGCGTTTTTCTAATAAGCGCCCTTTTTCATTAAGGCGTATGCCTCGGCCAACACGGTCAAAAACCTCTACCCCAATTTCAGATTCAAATTCCCTTAAGGCACTAGAAATAGCTGCTTGAGAAACAAACATTTTATGCGCTACGTCACGCATGTTAGGTGTGCGTGCTAGTGCTAAAAAAACTTCTATATATCTTAAAGTCATTTGATTACCTTTGTGAGTGTAAATCTGTTTAAGTATGTTAGCTGAGTATGCGCTTATTGCAAAGCAAAAAAAACAGTGTGCTAAGCACAAGCTCGTGCACACTGTTTTTTAGTCATAATGACAAAAATTGAAATTATTTATCTTGACCGTAAAGTCTTGCACCAATTGAAGTAAGGATAAGGGT
>CAYJCI010000418.1:0-1238 GCA_964368595.1 uncultured Desulfovibrionaceae bacterium | reverse complement strand
TCGCCTTTAACGAAGCCTTCTACTAAAGTTGTTACGGTAATGTTATCATTCCCAGCTCCGCCAAAAATATCACCACTGTTCATGGTGCCAACTACAATGGTATCATTACCACCACCGTCAGGGCCTTCAATAAAGTCACCGGAGATTCGAGCATTAGTCATACTACCAACGCTAATATAATCATTACCATGCCTTGTAATATTAACATCGCCCTGAATCATGTTAGCATCACCACTTATACTAGTGTTAGTTAGCGCACCACTAACATTTATGCTATCATCGCCAAAGCTTATAGTAATGCTTGCACCTGATTGTTCACTTGGTACAATTACGTCGGCAACATCACCATAAATACTATTACCACCATTTTTAGAAGTTGCATTAATGGTATCATTACCAGCAGTAAAATTACCACCGCTAACGCTATTAGCATCACCCACAAGGCGACCATCAGTCATAGCTTGAGCATTAATTTCATCATGCCCTGCTGTTAATGACCCTGCTGAGCCGTCATATGTATCTACATCACCAGAAAATTGATCACCATTTGTGTCACGATCAATGATAAGCCTAGTATTAGCGGCTGTTCCAGATGTCAAATTACTCTCAGCAAAAAAACTACCAGAAGCAGGAGCGTGAACGGTTGTTAAAACAAGGGGGGCCTCTCCTTCACCTGATGAATCAGAATCAGTAATTATTGAATCACTACCACTTGTACCGCCAGTCACAGAGTTAAGACTTAAGTCTTCACCAAGGCCTACTACATCAATACCAGCACTTTCAAGCCCTTCAACTAAATCGTCTAAAGAGTCTGCTGAAAGTGCACTAATTAAGCTTTGGTCAAGTTCAACACTTAGGTTAGAATCATCATCGTTAGTATCTTCTTCGCCTTCGGTGTTATCGCCATCTTCGCCATCTTCGTTACTGTCGTCTTGAGAATCGTCTTCAGCTTCAGCATCATCTCCAGCCAATGTTTCAAGCCCGCCAATAATTACACCAACTAATTGCTTCATTTCAGCAGGGGTAAAGTTGTATGGTGTAGCCTCGCTATCGCTCTGAGCGCCGATTAATGCTCCCTGATTGATAGATGAAATGGTAATAAGAGTACCATCAGCCGCAGTTACAGTCACATTATGGCCTTGGCTTAGATTTTCCACTGCGTGTACTTCTGAGCCGTCACCCTTAACTTGAGTATTTACAGTAGTACCGCGAATCCCCACGGTAGCTTTTGGAGTTAC
>CAYJCI010000417.1:0-1242 GCA_964368595.1 uncultured Desulfovibrionaceae bacterium | reverse complement strand
CTGGTGCTTCTGGCGAAAATATGCGTCTTATCCAAGCCAAAGAAGTTGACCTTGCCATTTTGCAAAATGACATAGCTCATTCTGCTTATAACGGCATTGCTCCTTTCAAAGACAAGCTTGAAGGTGTACGCGCCATTGCTCGTCTATATCCTGAATATGTACACGTTGTTGCAAGCCAAGATAGCGGCGTGAAAAAATTTGAAGACTTCAAAGGCAAAAAAGTTTCTGTTGGTGCTCGTGGTAGCGGTAACGAAGCTAACTGTCGTCAAATGTTTGAATTTTATGGCTTAAACTACAAAAACGTAGAGCCTGTATTCCTACCTTATGGCGAAACTGCAGACCAATTCAAAGACCGTGCGCTTGACGGCTTTGTATTCTCAATTGGTACACCAGCTCCTGCTATTCAAGATATCACTACTGCTCAAGACGTAGTGTTTGTACCTATTGATGGTCCAAAAGCCGCAGAAGTTGTTAAAAAGTTCCCTTACCTTGTACAAGACGCTATCCCAGCTGGTACTTATAAAGGTCAAGACAAAGCTGTTCCTACCTTGTCTGTTCAAGCTATCTTAGTTGTTAACAAAGATATGTCTGACGAAGATGCTTACCTCATCACCAAAACATTGTTTGAAAATGTTGGTGACGTTGCAAAAGCCCACAACAAGGGTGCAGAAATTAAACTTGATCGTGCTACCGACGGTATCACCATTCCTTTCCACCCAGGTGCTGAAAAGTACTTAAAAGAAAAAGGTGCTATGAAATAATTTATTATTTCATTATTGAATATAAAACGGCATGGAGCAATCCATGCCGTTTTTTTGTGTTGACGAGAAGTCAACACAACCGATAAATCAAGAGTCCTGCCCGAAGGGTGCGAAGCATAGCCGTTAGGCGAGGGACGAGCCTTACGGATACAGAGAGCAACGATAGGTGCAATTCATTTGCACCGTTAAACGATTGATTTTCGTGCCTTACTGCCCGCAAGCTTTGCTTGCGTAGGCGGCACAAAACCCTAAAGGGGTTTTGTAATACTGTTTTGACAGCATGGAGCAATCCATGCCGTTTTTTTGTGTTGACGAGAAGTCAACACAACCGATAAATCAAGAGTCCTGCCCGAAGGGTGCGAAGCATAGCCGTTAGGCGAGGGACGAGCCTTACGGATACAGAGAGCAACGATAGGTGCAATTCATTTGCACCGTTAAACGATTGATTTTCGTGCCTTACTGCCCGCAAGCTTTGCTTGCG
>CAYJCI010000416.1:0-1265 GCA_964368595.1 uncultured Desulfovibrionaceae bacterium | reverse complement strand
AGGAAAATGTTTTAAAAATCCTACGTGGTGGACTTGATAAAACATGCATCAAACTGAAAATTAACGTAATCAAGGGGCATGGCAAGATTCTATCTACATCCCTTGTGCAGGTGAAAGATGATGCTGGTAACACTCAAGATATTGAAAGCGATTTCATCCTAATTGCCACAGGCACTGGTATTTTAGAGTTACCAAGCCTTAAATTTGATCATAAATACATCATAAATAGTGATGATGCACTTGAATTAAACGACATACCCAAAAAACTTTGCATTGTTGGTGGTGGCGTTATTGGCTGTGAAATGGCCTTTATCTTTAACAATCTTGGCTCAGAGGTTACGGTTGTTGAAGGGCTTGAACGCCTACTACCCATACCTTCAGTAGATGGCGAAATAAGCAAATTTTTACAAAAAGAAATGAAAAAACAAGGCATAAGCTGTGAACTTGGTCGCACCATTACCGACGTTAAAATTAATGGTGATAAGGTAAACGCAATCATTGGCCCATCACCATTTATTGCAGAGCCAAGTGCTGCACAACAAAAGGAAAAGCCCATTGAAGTTGATGCCATCTTGGTAACTGTTGGGCGAACTCCACAAACAAAAGGCCTCGGCCTTGAAGAAGCTGGCGTTGATACTGATGAACGTGGCTGGATTATTGTTGACGAAGTTATGCAAACCTCAGCTCTAAATATTTATGCAGTGGGTGATGTGCTTGGGCCATCTAAGGTAATGCTTGCTCATGTAGCCGCAGCTGAAGGTGTTTGTGCTGTGGAAAGCATGCTTGCCGAATCCAAGGGTGACATTTCTAAACCAATGGATTATATGGTTATTCCATCAGCAATCTTTACCTCTCCAGAAGTTGGCTGTGTTGGCTTTAGCTCTGAAGAGGCGGAGGAATATGCTGAAGAGATTTTCTGCCCAACAATACAAATGCGCGAGCTGGGCAAGGCCCACGCCATGAGCGAAATAGCAGGTTTTTGCAAACTTGTAGTACGCAAGGATGACAACAAAATACTTGGCGCACACATTGCCGGCGCCCATGCCACTGAACTTATTTCAGAAATGACCCTTGCCATACAAATGGGCGCAAGGATTGATGATATTGCCGCAACTATTCATGCTCACCCCACCCTTGCTGAGGGAATGTTTGAAGCAGCGGTACTTGGCCTTGAAAGGGATTAGTTCGTTGATGCTGAAAAATGCGTTTACACGCATTTTTCAAAAAAGACACGCCCACTCCAAACACCGCTTTGCGGTCGCAGG
>CAYJCI010000415.1:0-1281 GCA_964368595.1 uncultured Desulfovibrionaceae bacterium | reverse complement strand
CTATGTCATATGAACCATTGCTAAGCTTAATCTCAACCTCTTTTGGGTCAACAGCTTCACCCCATGTTACTTCCAAGGCGTCAACATCTGCACCAAGACGCTCTGCAACATCTTGCATGCGCTTGCCAAATACCCCATTGGTCAGCACAAGCACACGATCGCCCTTTTCCACAAGGTTTACAAAGCATGTTTCCATGCCAGATGAACCTGTGCCAGACATGGGCATGGTCAAAGCATTTTCAGTATTAAAAACCTTACGCAACTGCTCCTTAATGGCGTCCATTATCTGCACAAAATATGGGTCAAGGTGACCAATGGTTGGCTTTGATAATGCGGCATATACGGCATCAGAAACACAAGAAGGCCCAGGGCCCATAAGCAATGTTGGTTGCAAGCCTTGCAATAAATCTTTTGACATAATTAACTCCATAGTTATTTTTGCAAAAAGGGAAAATACATACACAAAGCCAAAAGGTAAAGCAAAATCAGCTTGTAAATTTTGTTTCAAAAATATAACTTTAATTGTGCAGAGAATTAATTTTACAACAATATAATATAAGGACTACCCATGCCACGTTTACGCACACATAAAAAGCAACTACGTGAATGGCTCGCAAGTGATAATTGGCAAAGCCATTTAAATGATATTACCAAACTCAACCCTCGTGAAGCCACTGGCCCTTTACTATCATTCTTACTGCTAGGCGGAGAAATGACCCATAGGTCAGCCCATGCCCTTGCCCTTTGCCTTGCCAAGCTTGAGGCAGAAAAAGCCGAAGATGCACGGAATATAATGCGCCGCTTCATGTGGCATATGAACGAGGAATCAGGCAATATTGGTTGGGGCATTCCTGAGGCTTTTGCAGAAGCCCTAGCCCATTGCCCGCGCATGGCAAAGGAATTTCACTCAGTACTGCTATCATATATAATGGATACAGGGCGCGATGATAATTTCTGCGATCATGACATATTACGTCGCTCCTGCTTTTGGGCTGTGGGGCGCTTGGCGGCTGCTCGGCCTGAGCTTTGTGAGCGTGTTGTGCCTTGGTTGCTTAAAGGATTAAATGATGAAGACTTGCCCTGCCGTGGCATGGCGGCATGGGCCATTAGCCAATTTCCAAAGGACATGCTACCACCGCTTGATACTGTACCCTTGCTCAAACGCTTAGCCGCAAGCGAAGATGATGTGCTTTATACTTTGTGTAATATTTTTGAGGATGGGCAGCTACAAGAACATAGCGTGGGGGAATTGGTAGGAATAGCGTTGAAAGTTTGGGAATA
>CAYJCI010000414.1:0-1314 GCA_964368595.1 uncultured Desulfovibrionaceae bacterium | reverse complement strand
TTGAGCCTCCGGGGCCAAATGGGCATACCGTTGAGTCATTTGGGGCGTTTTATGCCCCAAAAGCGTCCCGACCATATAAAGACTCTGACCGTTTATCACCAACCAACTGGCAAAAGTATGACGCAAAGTGTGAAACACAACTTGGTCACGCTGCTCCGCCCTACCCTCATTAAGGCCCAAGTCCCGAGTTACCCGCCGAAAAAGATGGCTCACTCCCGGAGTAGTGCCACCTTTCGGGCGAACAAACACAGGCTCTCCCGGTTTAATATTCAAAGTACGCAAATAATCTTTAAGCGGTTCCGGCAAGTAAACGACCCGATCAGTCTTCGTTTTGGTTTGAGTAGCCCAAACCCGGCCACTGGCCAAATCCACGTGTTCCCCCCGCAGGTTAGTAATTTCACCAAGTCGCAAGCCCGTGTAAAGACTCATCAAGGCCAAACCATAAACATAAGGCGAACGCCTTTGGAGTTCGGCCAAAAGGACATCTGCCTCTTCGGGAGTCAGAAAACGGGCGCGGCGATTATCCTCTTTTGGCATTGCAACTTTCAAGGTTGGGTTTGGGCCGAGGTACATATCCCACTTGGCCAGAAAATTGAAAATGCGGCTCAAAAGTCCGACCACGTGACGGATTGTCGCAACCGCCCGACCTTTGGCCAACAGATTCCTTTTGACGGTTTCAACTTCATTAGCCGTAATTGTCGACAAATGATAACTGCCCAATTCCGGACTCAAATAGAGATTGTAACGGCTACGGTCATCAATACTGCTGGCCAGCTGGCTTCCGTGACGCTCCCAAAAAATGTTAAAGGCTTCATCCAAGCTAGGGTCAAAAGCAGGTTGCTCTATCACCGGGGGCTGTTCTCGAACTCCCCGGAGTCGCTCATTTCTAATTTTGTTAGCCTCAGCGGCAGTGTAGCCTTCGGAAGCCCAGCCGATTTTTTCCCATTTACGCTTGCCATCATTTTGATAAACGATATACCAAGCTTGGCCAGGACGACCATTGTGTCTCTTAGTAGTGGATGGTTGACTGTAAACACCGATGTATTTGGTTTTTTGGTAGCGAGTCATGGGGACGCCTCCTTCCAGGAATTAGATGGTTTTGTCCCGGTCATTTTGCGGTCAATTTGCCTATGCGATGCCTACGCCAGAGCGACATTTGCCTACGCATAGCCTGGCGCACGATCGGGACTCATATAGACAATATAGACTGGAATTAGACCAAAATACAAGCATTTCGAGACGAGAGGGCACCAGCGAGACGAGCGAGACTGAAAATGGCATAAAAACAAACGGACTCATAACCCGAAGGTCGTC
>CAYJCI010000413.1:0-1320 GCA_964368595.1 uncultured Desulfovibrionaceae bacterium | reverse complement strand
GTTGCCCATAAAGTCTTCGTTAGCTTCAAAGCTTGCATCAAGAATATTTAGGGCCTTTTTTACAAGGTTTTTTTCGCCCTTATTGAGGTTTTGTTGTATTGACTTTTATCCGTTCACGGCGGCGACAAGATGTCAATGGAAGTAAATTCCATTGACCGCCTTGTTCACTCTACGGCCCGCCACGGCGGGCGACTTCCGTCGGCTTTAAAGGAATATCTCTGTGCTAAAAGTATCAATGCGAACGCCTTAGATTACCCTTACCAACTTCTATGGCAAATTCGCTAAGTTCAATGCCGTCACTATCACCAAAAATACGGTCTTGCAAAGCAAGCATGGTGGCTGCATCATCGTGCGTATCAATACTCCCATGTGTAATGGCATTCACTACAGAGCTACGCAATTCTGGGTCTAGGTCTTTACGTTCTTGCACAAGGCGTAAGGCCTGTGTGGGGTCTTTTAGGCTTGCAGTGATGACCTCATCAAACCATGTTAACTCTTTTTCATTATAGCTTTTCTTTTCATCACGCAAGGTGCTTTGACGTTGTATGGTGTTATTAATAGAACCAATGTACTGTTTGATTTTAAAGCGAAAATATGTTATGTAATAACTATTGAATATTATGTTTTATATAGATATTATAGCAGTTGTGATAGCTCGTGGAGGTAGATTTATGAACTTGGGTTTACCTGGATTTATGTGGGTTGTAGTTTTCTCTATATACATGCTTACTTTTTGTTTGTGGAAAAATATCCTTAATAAGAATACTGTGAAATGCATGCTATGCGTTAGCCTATTAGGTGTTCTTATCTATCCATTTATTTTTTTATAGTAAATAATTATCAAGAGGCACGAAGCATATTTTTTGCTATAATGTCTTTTTTACTAGTTTCAAGTTTTTTATATTTAAACAAGTTTAAATATAATTTATTTATGAATAAAATTAGCATATTATATTTTTCAATATGTGCTGTATCTTTAATTCCTTTCATGATTTATGCTGTATATGGTACAGTAATTATGGTTGGATATATTGTATATAAAATTTTTGGTGGAAATTTACACGGTTAGGAGTGTATTGCAATAACACACCCCTAACCATAAGGGCATTATTTGCTTTGTTCTATATACAATGTATCGTTAAATGATTTTGCAATAATTTCAGCACGATGGATTATTTCTTGCGTATAATCTTGGCAGTTTTTATTGAAAAGGTCATAATGTGTAGCTTCAGTATCCATGTCCTCACCTATTGCAACATTATTATGCATAGCTTCTGCATAAACATCACTAGCTGTGGCATCTTTGTCATACTCTTTTCT
>CAYJCI010000412.1:0-1336 GCA_964368595.1 uncultured Desulfovibrionaceae bacterium | reverse complement strand
TGCGTCGTAAAGCTTGGAGCCCCTATGCACGTGTTATTCCCGTGCGCTGCCTTGGTTCAGTTAACGCCATTTGGGTGTCTGATGCCATGAGTAAGGGCTTTGACGGTGTTATGTTGCTAGGTTGTAAATACGGCGATGACTACCAGTGCCACTTTGTAAAGGGTTCTGAAATTTGTAACCGTCGTAAAGAAAATATAGCTGAAACCCTTAACCGTCTTGGTGTTGAGCCAGAACGGGTAGAACAGCTTGAAGTAGCCATAGATGAATACGATAAAGTACCGGATTTAATTGACGGTTTCGTTAGCCGTATCATCACCATGGGCCCCAACCCGTTCAAGGGCATGTAGGAGGAGTTATGGCACAACATACAATACAACCGGATACGGGTTTTGTTCGCGACCTACAAGAAGCAGGCGGAGAAACACTCAAAAAGTGTTACCAATGCGCCACCTGCTCCGTGGCCTGCCCCGTTGCTCCGAAAAATGCCCCCTACCCACGCAAAGAAATGGTGTGGGCCTCATGGGGACTTAAGGACAAATTAAAAGGCGACATTGACCTATGGCTTTGCCATAATTGCGGCAATTGCGCTGACCTTTGTCCTCGTGGTGCTCGCCCCGCTGACCTTATGTCAGCAGCACGTAATATGGTCTACCGTGACCTTACCCAACCATCAATCATTGGAAAATGGATGAGCAAAGCCAGTGGCTTCCCCATTCTATTTGGCATACCAGCCCTATTTTGGTTGGTAGTTTGGTGGCTTCGTGCTGGTGTTAACGGTGGCGAATGGTTCGTGCGTGCGGCAGACGGTCGCATAGTATTTAGCGAAATCTTCCACATTCTGTTTGTAATTGACCCAGTCTTTATGGTTACATTCTTCGGTGCCGCATTTATTCTCTATAAAGGTGTTATGCGCCTCATAGATAATTTTAGGCCAGAAGGTACTGTACTTATGCTTGGTAAAACAAAACCGTGGTTCTGCCACCTTTATGACGTGATAGTTGAAGAAATTATCCCTCATAAAAAGTTTAGCGATTGCCAAGTTGAAAGCGACACTGAAGAAGAAAGTGGCTCAAAATCAAGCCGTAAGCTTGGTCACTTAGTACTTGTCTTTAGCTTCGTTGCTCTTGCAACAGTTACAGCAATTGTGGCTGGTGCATCTTGGGGTGGAATGGTATTTCCTGCTTTGAAAATGCAACACCACTTGACCAAGTTAACCCAGTTAAAATACTTGCAAACGTAGGTGCTCTTGCCATGGTCATAGGCCTTGGCTTGCTAACCATTCGTCGCATGAAGCTTAATCCAAAATATCAAGGCTCAAGCTTCTATGACTGGTACC
>CAYJCI010000411.1:0-1336 GCA_964368595.1 uncultured Desulfovibrionaceae bacterium | reverse complement strand
ATGCTGACATGCTCTCCATAATCATAATTGGTAACAGCAATACTAAGCAGTTGGGCCAATATATGGTCACCCCACGTGGCTATAAAATTTAATTCTTTATAATTGGCAAATAGCAAAGATAATGAAATTCTTTATATTTTTCTTTAATTTCATCCATTAATTTGCTTTCACCCTCAAGGAAAATTGTACAGATATTTAGTAAGTCTAAATCATTGTCTTCAACAAAATCAAGCATGCCCCTTAATGTACCACCTGTGGAGACCACATCGTCAAAAAGCATGATTTTCTTACCCTTAACCATGTGTAATATATCTTTATCATACCAAAGTTGTTGCACGCCACCTGTGGTAATGGAATGAACTTCCACAAATTTTGGCTCATTCATATATAATTTCTTAGCTTTTCTAAGCACAAAATAATCAATATTCCAAAGCCTTGCCATTTCCTGAGTTAGAGGAATAGCCTTAGCTTCAGGGCAAACAATGGCGTCTGGTTTAGCAAATTTTTTAATAGCTTCAGCCGCTAAATCCTGAATAAGCTTAGTCTTACCTAAGCTATCAAATAAAATAATGCTAATATCAGTGCCGGGCAGCGGCACGATTGGTAGTTCAACCTTAATTTCACCAACTTGCAATATTTCAGTCATAATGCTTCCTCTACGAAAAATCTTTTTGTAATTTTGCCATATATTCTTTTTGAGTGAACTCAAAACGCAATGGAGTTAAGGTTATATACCCCTTGCTGAGCAGATCTCTATCAGTGCCTTCCTCCACATCACCAGGAGGGATTTCTCCAGTAATCCACCAATATTTATCCCCACGAGGATTTTGGTGTTCATCATACAAATTTTCCCAAAGGGCAGATGTTTGCGGGCACGCTTTAATCCCTAAACATTCATAAATACCAAGCTTTGGATAATTCAAATTTAACACACATCGTGGTGGTACTTTCTCCCATTCAAAAGTATGAATAAACCTTGCCGCATGGCGAGCTTGGTCTAGCAACGAAGTTGGATGCGTATCATCACATGAAACGGCAAGTGACAATAAGCCACTATGTGCCCCCTCAGTTGCAGCAGCTACCGTACCAGAAAATAAAATATCAGGCCCCACATTAGCACCAGCATTAATGCCAGAAACCACCAAGTCGGGCTTTTCAGACAAGAGGGAGGACAGAGCAAGCTTAACACAATCCACAGGAGTTCCATGCACGCCAATTCCGCTAAAGCCAAGCTCAGAAATTTCATTAATTTGCAATGGCTTAAAAATGGTAATGGAGTGCCCAACTCCCGATTGCTCATTTATAGGCGCAACTACATGTACTGTATGCCCCACTT
>CAYJCI010000410.1:0-1360 GCA_964368595.1 uncultured Desulfovibrionaceae bacterium | reverse complement strand
TCTAGAACAAACGGCGCTTTTAGCGGATCAATTTGAAAATGTTGTTCATTATCAATCGTGTATCCAACTGGAATAGTGCCACCGTTAAACTTACATTTTAGTGCGTTGTCAGTCATGCCTCTTATAACTTTTTCAGATAAATCTGCCGAATAATATTCCGCATATCCCTCAAGCACCGACTCGAGAATAATTCCCTCTGCCCCATCAGAAATAACCTCGGTTGCCGATACAACTTTGACACCATTTTTCTTTAAAGTAGATTTATATCTAGCACTATCATAGCGATTTCTAGCAAACCTATCGAGCTTCCAAACAATTACAACATCGAATAATTTTTTGACACTGTCCTTAATCATCTCTTGAAATTCGGGGCGATTGTCAGTCTTAGCGGAGAACGCTCTGTCGATATAATTTCGCAGAACTGTCATACCGTTTTTTTCTGCAAAAGCGACACATTCGCGAAGTTGTCCCTCTATGCTCTCTTCGCGCTGATTGTCCGAGCTGTAGCGTGCGTAGATTACGGCTTTCATTGCTTATCCTCCAACAATTTGAATAAAGTTTCTTTCAGTCTTTCGTTCATCGGCGACTTAGGATCAAAGCACATTTCGATAAATTCTTTAAGCTCTGGGTGGCTCATCTCCATCTTAGGTTTACACTCGAAACTTGTCCCCTGCGGGTTATCAGTTCTGCCAAAAATGTAATCAAGCGACACATCAAAAAACTCTGCATACCTACAAAGAGTTGTGTTTGTGGGTTCACTTTGATTGTTTTCATATCGGTTAATAGCACCTTGTTTTAAACCTAGAACATCAGCAATTTTCGCTTGTGATAAATCGGTTTTTTGTCTTAATTCTCGCAATCGTTTAGCTACAACTTCCATCTTCTCACCTCTCTTAAATATATATTTTATGCAATCACTATATCATAAAACAGATTGAAAATCAACTACTAAAATAAATATATTTTTGATAAATAAAACGAGAAAATCTACCTCGTCTTTTTCATAAAAGATAAAATTTTCTCGTGATTTTTTAGCACTGTTTCAGTGTGCGGCTTCCACAGCTTGTTGTGGAATTGAGGGTTTGGGAAACTTCCCAACAAGCAGGCAAGTAGGTGTGTGGGTGACCGCACGCCCAGCTTGCTACAATTACCATGCATACCTGACAAGTGCAATTACAATTCGACTTTTTATCGACTTGCAAACTTATCATAATGCACAAACTCTACTTTGTTGAAAATAAAATAATGTCTCTCAACCCCCGAAAATATCTCCCAATCTCCCCAATAGCATTTTCCATCTGCACACTCGCAATCACATCATTTTCAACAGCAAAATACCCATGTTTGTTAAGCAGTTCTT
>CAYJCI010000409.1:0-1373 GCA_964368595.1 uncultured Desulfovibrionaceae bacterium | reverse complement strand
CCTGCCGCATTAGTGCCCCCAAAGCCAAAGCCGCAGGTTAAGGTTGAGCCAAAAGTGGCACCACCAAAACCGCTAACTCAAGAAGAGCCCATGGAAACCTTAGAAAGCATGGACCCAATTAACCAATCACAAGCCGTGCCAGATGATGCTACACTACCCATTGATACTGGTATTGCTGGTAGCTGTGGTGGTGCTGAGGAAAAACCCTGCCCTGATGACGAGCCAAGATATTAAACATATTTAGCAAAATCACGTTCAACCCCATATTAAATGTATTTATCGAACATTTTTTATGGGGTTTTGCTTTATTTTTTAAAATAAAATCACCTACTTTTTAAAAGCATTCTGGCATATTATGACTTGACGTATGCCCATGATTTCATATAGGATATAAGACGAGTGCACGCATTCTTACGGCACACAATTATATTAAAAATACGGAATAATATGGATATATTACACATTTTTAAGGAACATAAAACAGCCATTGTAAAAGAATGGGTTGAAGCTGTTTTTAACTCCTATCCGCTAGATACATCTGGTTTTTTGCGTACAAAGAAGGATGATTTTTGCAATCCAGTGGGTGAGATGACGACCACCATCGCCCATTATATATATGATGCAGCGGCAGGCGAGCAAGTTAACGAGGATGCACTTAACAATGCTTTAACTCGTTTTGTGCGCTTAAGGGCTGTGCAAAAGTTTGCGCCATCGCTTGGCATCGGCGTTTTATATTTATTCAAGCATATTTTTAGGGAAAAGATTTTGCCAGAACTTAAAAAGCATGGGCAAATTGATGCCTATCTTGAGGCTGAATCTCGTATTGATACATTAGCCCTCATGTCCCTTGATATTTATGCATCTGCTAGGGAAACGCTGGCGGAGCAACGCATCAAGGAAATTCGTGACCAACATTCACAAGTTGTTCGTTGGGCACAAAGAAACAAGGTTTCAAGCATCCAAGACAAAGCTTAATTTGTTCAGGGTGAGTTGTCGCAAAGTATTGTACCTTGCGGCATGGAAATATAAATATTCTCTTAAAGAGAATACTGTAATTTGGTTGGTCATTAGCTTAGGTAAGCTAGTCACCAAGATTTAATCAACGTATAGCCCAGTGAGGTAAGGGATGGTTACTTCGTTACTGGTAGTCGTTGCCATCGGTGCCATTGCATGGATAGGAACAGGCATAGGCCTTAGCTTTCTATTTGGTGTTGTTTTACCGTATGTTGCTATGATTACCTTCATCGGCGGCGTTATCTGGCGTATGGTCTATTGGAGCAAATCGCCTGTGCCGTTCTGTATCCCCACCACAGGTGGTCAACAGAAATCGTTGCCTTGGATTAAACATTCAAAACTTGATAACCCAAGCAATA
>CAYJCI010000408.1:0-1394 GCA_964368595.1 uncultured Desulfovibrionaceae bacterium | reverse complement strand
CCATTTCCGTACTCATACATTTGGTTGACCCAGACGAACGCCCCATAAGCACTGAGGAAGTAACTGAGCAATGGCGCGAGGCCGTAGGCCTTATTCATGGAGTTGAAAGCCTTGTATTACAGGCAGATAGGGGCGGCCCAGGTAGTGGTAGCGGACTTACAGTGCGCCTTTCACATAGAGATACCGATGTACTAGAAGCCGCAGCGGCAGAGCTTGGTAGCATACTCTTAACCTATGGTGGCGTGAGTGATGTTGACCTTGGCACCAGCCGTACCATGCGCCAATTTGATGTGCGCTTAACCCCACTTGCTGAACAGCTCGGCTTCACTTCACAAGAAGTTTCAAAGCAAATACGCTACGCATTTCAAGGCATTACAGCCCTGCGTCAACAACGTGGTAATAGTGAAATGACTGTTCGTGTTCGCCTACCAGAAAAAGATCGCATGAGCGAGGCCGCATTTGAAGAATTAATCCTACGCTCACCACAGGGCCAAGAAGTCCTACTGCGAGATATAGTTTATACAGAAGATGGCCAAGCAGATTCAACTATTAGACATACCAATAGCCGCCGTACAGCAACCGTTACCGCTAATATCTCACCAGCATCGGCAACAGGGGCTATGATGACTGTCATTGGTGAAGAAGTAATGCCTAATGTAATAGCAAGTTATGACGGCCTTTCATGGGAATTTGGCGGGCGCCAAAGTGATATGGCGGATAGCACAACTGCCATGATGCTTGGCCTTGCCATGGCACTCTTGGGTATATACGCCCTGCTTGCCATACCTTTCAAAAGCTACACCCAACCGCTCATTATTATGTTCTCAATTCCCTTTGGTATTGTAGGGGCAGTAGCTGGGCACTTGATTATGGGCTATAGCCTTAGCGTTATATCATTATTTGGCATTGTGGCTCTGTCTGGCGTGGTGGTAAATGATTCGCTAGTGCTCATTGATTTTGCCAATAAAGCACATCGCAGCGGCATGCCTGCCTTTGAGGCAGTGCAACAAGCCGCAATTCAAAGAGCAAGGCCAATCCTATTAACAACCTTGACCACATTCCTTGGGCTTATGCCAATTATTTTTGAAAGCTCACGCCAAGCCAAATTCCTAATCCCCGTAGCTCTGTCCTTAGGCTTTGGCATCTTGTTCGCAACCTTTATCTGCCTACTGCTTGTGCCAGCCATTTACTTAATACTGGATGACATAAGCGTTTGGTTTAAAAATAAACTAGCAAAAACTTAAACATATTAAAGAGTAATAAACAAAAAAAATAATTTATACTATTTAGCTTGACATTAAGACCCCCCTTCTATATTCTGCCTTTCTTGCAGTAATGCACATGTCGCGGGGTGGAGCAGTTCGGTAGCTCGTCGGGCTCATAACCCGAAGGCC
>CAYJCI010000407.1:0-1402 GCA_964368595.1 uncultured Desulfovibrionaceae bacterium | reverse complement strand
CCCAATTCCACTGAGTGGAAGGAAGTGAGCTGGGAGTGGGCGATTAAAGAAATTGCAAAACGCATCAAAAAAACTCGCGATGAAACCTTTATGGTCAAAAATGAAAAGGGTGAAGTGGTTAACCGCACCCTTGGCATGGCCAATTTTGGTTCTGCTGCCCTTGATAATGAAGAGGGTTGGGCATTGCAAGCTTTTGTGCGTGCGCTTGGGCTCGTTTATGTTGAGCACCAAGCCCGCCTCTGACACAGCTCCACTGTTGCGGCTCTGGCAGAGTCGTTCGGACGCGGTTGTATGACCAACCATTGGGCTGATATTGCTAACGCTGATTGCGTTCTTATTATGGGCTCCAATGCGGCAGAAAATCACCCCATTTCATTCAAATGGGTTATTAAAGCTCAACAAAAAGGCGCTAAAGCCATTCACGTTGACCCACGTTTTACCCGTACCTCAGCACGATGTGACAAGCATGCTCACATTCGCTCAGGTTCTGATATTGCCTTCCTTGGCGGTTTAATTAAGTACATTTTGGATAATAATCTTTATTTTGACGAATATGTACGCAATTACACCAACGCAGCCTTCCTTGTAAGTAAGGATTACTCCTTCAAAGACGGCTTGTTTGTTGGTTATGATGCCAAAAAGCGCAGCTATGACAAATCCAAGTGGGCTTTCCAGCTTGATGACAAAAAGGTTCCTTTACGTGATGAAACACTTAAAGACCCTCAATGTGTTATCAACATCATGAAAAAACACTATGAGCGCTATGACATGAAAACTGTTTCTAGCATGACTGGTGTTTCCGTTAAGGATTTGAAAGAAATATTCGACCTTTACGCTGCCACAGGCAAGCCAAATAAGGCCGGCACAATCATGTACGCCATGGGCTGGACTCAGCATACCTACGGCGTGCAAAATATCCGTACCATGGCTATGGTGCAGTTATTACTTGGTAACGTTGGCGTTGCTGGTGGTGGTGTTAACGCACTACGCGGTGAATCTAACGTACAAGGTGCTACAGACCAAGGTATTCTTTCACACATTTACCCAGGCTACTTACCAGTGGTAAAGTCATCTCACAAAACTTTTGATGATTATGTAAAGGCCACAACGCCTGTTTCTCATGATCCAAAGAGTGTGAACTGGTGGCAACACCGTGGCAAGTATATGGCAAGTTATATTAAGAGCTTATACGCTAAAGAAGACGTAAAAACTGCTTTTGATTACTTCCCTAAAGCTGATGCTGGTAAAAAGATGACTGACTACTATTGGATGAACATCATTACCGAAATTGCTAAAGGTAACCTAAAAGGACTATTTGCTTGGGGTATGAACCCTGCTTGCGGTGGCCCTGATTCCAATACAGCTCGTGGTGGCTTTACCAAGCTTGACTGGATGGTTAACG
>CAYJCI010000406.1:0-1408 GCA_964368595.1 uncultured Desulfovibrionaceae bacterium | reverse complement strand
ACCTTAGCCTACCGCATCCATCCTCAATATCTACATCTGCGTAAAGGCACTTGCCATGCGGTGCTAGTAAGCTAGCACCCTGCACATTCTTTGCCCTGATTTTGGGATATTTATCTTTTTCCTTGTGGCTTCGTCAAAATTCATTTTCCTTATACGCACGTACTTAAGTACGCTTACGCAGGAAAATTAATTTTTCCTCGCCACAAGAAAAAATCTGAAAATATCCTCAAAATCAGGGCAAAACCAGCCCCTCGGGTTTTTACTCTGTGCTCCGCACTCCATAAAAACCCAGTGCCCTGTAGGGCTTTTAAATGATACATTCGTTGAGCGAAGTTTAGTGTGACAAACCATGTATTTTTTATCTTCTCTTTTGATATAAAATGACTTATAAGGAAAAAAACTTATTAAAATGTGAGTGAGATATGGCTGTACCAGGTTTTCAAGATTTTATGTTACCAATGCTAGAGTGCATTAAAGATGGTAATGTTTACAAAAGTTTAGATGTAATTGAGCGAGTAGCTAGTATATTAAACTTAAGTGATGATGATAAATCACAGCAAAATTTTTCTAAAACTCAAGCTGTTTATTATAATAGAGCCATGTGGGCACGTACTTTTCTTAAAAAAGCAGGATTGTTAATTTATCCAGAAAAAGGTTTTACTCAAATTACACAAGAAGGTCTTGAATTATTGAATACAAAGCCTAAAAAAATTACAGTTGCAATGTTAAAAAAATATGCAGCATTTAGAAAATTTGCTAGCAGTAAAAAAGATGAGCAAAGCGATACTCAAACCAATGTTACAGAAATTGAAAAAACTCCAGATGAAATGATTGAAGATGCAAAAGCCATTTTAACTGCAGACTTAGAGGATACTTTACTATCCAAAATAATGGATAATAGTCCGAGTTTTTTTGAAAAATTGGTAGCAACTCTATTAATTGCTATGGGGTATGGTGGTTCTGTGGCAGATATTCTACAAAACACTGGTCGTTCAGGTGATGAAGGTATTGACGGAATAATTAAGCAAGATAGGTTGGGTTTAGACAAGATTTATATTCAAGCAAAGCGGTGGACTGGAAGTGTTTCAAGGCCTGAAATTCAAAAATTTGTTGGTGCGGTACATGGAAAAAATGCAAGCAGAGGTATTTTTATTACTACTTCAAAATTTACAGGTGAAGCAATTTCTTATGTTAAAAACTTAAACTCAACAATTATTTTAATCGATGGTGCTACCCTTACAAGTTTGCTTGTTGAATATAATGTTGGTGTACAAATTAAAGATACAATCGCAATTAAAAAGGTTGATGAAGATTTCTTTGAAGAAATAGTATAATTTTAATTTTTTTGATGCTTATATGCTGCAATTATTATTAAAACTTACCTTTTACGCATATATCCATTCATAAC
>CAYJCI010000405.1:0-1414 GCA_964368595.1 uncultured Desulfovibrionaceae bacterium | reverse complement strand
ATTGATTAAGCTTTGCTAAGTCCCTTGTGCATATGCATGAGGGACTTTTTTATATTTGCGGGCGAACCTTAGGTATAGGGGGCGCCCGCGAATATAAAAAGCACTGGCGAACACAGTTCGCCCCTACGCTAAACGCAGGTCAATTTAAAAATAAAAAATGGTCATAGTGTTAAACTATAACCATTTGATATTATTTATTTTATGGTGCCGAGGGCGGGGAAAGATAGCCCCTAGCAGTGCGATGCTACAAGTCTCTGTGTTTATTAAAGTAAATTTTAAATGATGTAATTTTGTGTCTACATTTGTGGTGCAGTTTTGTCAAGAAGATGTACCTTCAACTTTCAGTTTTAGTCCCTGCTTAGAAACAGATGGAGCAGGGGAGGTGGCAATTTAATGTTTATTCCCAAGGGCAGTTTGGTTTCTTATGGTTTGCAGTGCGTGCTGCCTGGCACTAGGTATTCTGTATTGCATGAACGAAATTACCATTACTGAGACGATAGTGTAACATGCTAGAATACAAATTAAAATTACGAGTAGGAGAGCTTTCAAAATTAAAATAATTTGACTTTAAGAGCTGATTTATGATATGCTAGTAGTGTACTTTTGAAGGGGAATGTCAATGGAATTTAACGATTATATATTTTTGATAGTCTGGTTTATTGGTGGATTCATTGGAGGCATTAGCGGTATGGGAGCTTCCATGATAGCGGTACCCGTATTATTAGCCATCATTGAACCCAATGTGCTCGTTCCTGTATCTTGCATAATTTCTGCCGTTATTTGTTTGTATTTAAGCTTTGTATACCATAAAACTTGCCTTGTTTCCGTACTTAAAAGATTGCTCATAGGCTCACTCCCAGGTTCTGTTTTAGGAGTGTATGTGCTTGTAATCATAAGGGCAGAGTATATAGAAATATTAGCAGGGCTTGCTTTGCTTTACTTTGTTTACTTACAGTATAAGCACGACCGCTCAACTGATTTAGTTGAAAGACAAGAAGTTCCTGCTCAAAGCTATTTTATAGGCTTCAGCACTGGAGTACTCAATAGTGCTATTTCCTTCGGAGGGCCACTTGTTGCCGCATATGCATTGCACCTTGGTTGGGCTCAAGCACAATTTATGGGTACAATAAGCGTTTTTGGTTTCTTAGTGTCTGTTATTGTTTGTATATTTCAGGCCATTGCAGGGCTTTTCACCACAGAAGTTCTGACCCTTGGAGCCATTGGTTCAGTTGCTTGTATACTTGGGGCTGCTTGTGCAACGCCTATAGTAAAATACATCCCCTTGAAAATTTTTAAGATTATCTTACTTATTATTCTTGTGTGTAGTGCTCTTATGTGTATTGAGCGTGCGTTTGAAACCTTGTGATTGTTGACACTTTAGACTATCAATATATTGAATTTATTTGCAAAAAAA
>CAYJCI010000404.1:0-1421 GCA_964368595.1 uncultured Desulfovibrionaceae bacterium | reverse complement strand
CTCCAAAAAATGCCCTCTTCCTTGTATCTGTCACGTTTTGAACACCCTATTGGGATATGTTTATTTTCGTTAAAACTATGAATATTTGCAAAAAGGGTTTAATGTGTGTTTACTGCGTGTAATTTGCAACACAATAGCAAGTAATCTATAGCATTAAAAAATATGAAAAGGGTAATTCAATAATAAATAAAAAAAGCCCATACTTCATTGAAGTATGGGCTTTCGGTACAAAACAAAGTGAACAATTGCTACTTTGTTATTCTCTTAAAGACCACAATGGTTGTGCCTTTATTGTCGGTAAGATTTTCCACACGTAGTGTATTGTCATCTTCCACAACTAATGTGCCTTTTTGGCCTTCCATATCAATATTAATGGCCTTACCATCTTCTGAAACTATGCTAAAAGCCTTCTTTTGCTCAAAGCCTGCAAAAGAAAGAGTGATTTGCTTTTTCTCTGTATCAATGCTCATTTTTGAAGCATCAAGCATTACAGAAAGTAACTTTTTGCCAGCTTCTGTGGCTATCTTGCTTTGATATTCTGGTGATTGGTTAGCAGCAAATGTTGCTTCAGCATTGCCCTGCCAAGAGCCGTTTAATGTGTCCACAGAACTTGTACAAGCCACAAGCATAAGCATTAATGCTAATAGTAAAAATCTTTTCATCATATTTCCTTATAATACCTTGGTTAAAACGTCGAGCAAACGCTCCACGTTGTGTTTATGCGCAGTATGCCCCATGAGGCCAATGCGCCAAATTTTGCCTGCCAGCGGGCCTAAGCCTGCACCCATTTCTATATTAAACTCCTTAAGCAAGCGGCTACGGATGGCAGCTTCATCAACGCCTTCTGGAATTTTTACTGAATTAAGCATGGGCAAGCGATGTTCTGGTTTAACCAACATCTCTAAACCCAATTTATCAAGTCCATCCACCAAGAATTTGTGCATTTCTAAATGCCTTGCATGCACATTGCTTAAGCCTTCATCCAATATATGCTTTAAGGCTGCATATAGGGCATATTCCATATTAATGGGGGCTGTGTGGTGATAGGTGCGAGTTGTGCCTTCCCAATATGATGCAATTAGTGACAAATCTAAATACCAATTGGGGACCTTGCTTTTACGCTCTTGCAACTTCTTCAAAGCCCTTGCTGAAAAACTTATGGGTGCAAGACCTGGAGGGCAAGAAAGGCATTTTTGTGTGCCAGAATAGGCGGCATCAACATACCAATTATCAAGCTCCACCGGCATGCCGCCAAGACTTGTTACACAATCAAGTACAAATAATGCACCATGATTATGCACCATCTTACCAATGCTTGCGGCATCAGATACTACACCTGTGGAGGTTTCAGCATGTACAAGAGCCACTATGTCATATGAACCATTGCTAAGCTTAATCTCAACCTCTTTTGGGTCAACAGC
>CAYJCI010000403.1:0-1427 GCA_964368595.1 uncultured Desulfovibrionaceae bacterium | reverse complement strand
GATATTATGGCAGATGCCGCACGTATGCGCCTGCCCTGTCCACTGCTTGATAAAGACTCAAAATGTACTCTTTATGAGCACAGGCCCATTACTTGCCGCCTTTATGGTGTACCATTAAATATTAATGGCACTGGGCATGTTTGCGGCAAAACTAAATTTTCAAAGGGTACAAACTACCCAACTGTGCATATGAGCGCCATACAAGATCGTTTAGACGGTCTTTCAAAAGACATTCAAATTGCTGTAAAAAGCAGATTTAAAGAATTGCACCAAGTGTATGTGCCCATGTCTATGGCAATACTTACTAATTATAACGAGCAATATCTCGGTATTGGCCCTGCTAAAAAGGAATAATCCATGCTGGACCTAATTCCTGCATCTGTATTTCGTGATGGCACGCCTCAAACTCTCAATGAAGAGCAAGAGGAGTTAAAGCGTGGTATTTATGAAAAAATGAACCCTAGACGGCGCAAATTTGTTGACCGTATAGGCTATGATAATTGGGATCCATTTCAAAAACCCAATGATCCGCTAGACATTCGCCTTGATGCAACCAAACGCACCACCCAACAACTTGTGCGCGAATTTTTGCAAGTGGCAGCTCAAAGAGAAAATTATAGCAATGACTATGGGCGCGGTGCTCTTGAATGTGCACTAGGAGTTGTTAATAGGGATGAAAAATATTTAGGTATTTTTGATTTTTGCCTTTGGTATCACGACTTACTAAAAAAGGAAGGACACATAAAATGAAAAATAAATACGACGACATAGACGAATACATTGCTGACTTAAAAGCAGAACTTGAAAAGAATGAACAATGTGCTAACCACCACTACAACCTAGGTCTTGCTCTTTTAACCAAGCGTGATTTTGTGGGAGCTGAAGAAAGCTTTTTATCAGCCGTTCGCCATTCACCACGCCTTGCAGAAGCATTTGTACAACTTGGTGGCATTTGCCTTGAGCGTGGCGACCTTGACGGCTGCTTACGCTATAATGAAGAGGCAGCCAACTGCCGAGCTAAATTCCCAGTGCCTTGGGGCAATATTGGTTTTGTGCACTTACAACGTGGCGAGCCAGACAAAGCCATTGCAGCCCTTAAAAAGGCTGTTAAATGGGAGCCAAACTTCATTCAAGCTCACAGTGCGCTTGCAACTGCCTTCTTCATGCAAGGTGATTATAAAGCCAGTGAAGAAGCTTGTAATGAAGCCATACGCCGCGAGCCTGGCTTTGCTCCAGCTTGGAACAACCTATCCCTTGCTTTATTTGAACAAGGTGAGTTTGCCCGTGCTGTTGAAGCTGCAGACAAAGCAACCGCAGCAGGCTTTGAAGTTCGTCCTGAATTTCTTGCCGAATTAGCACCACACAGAAAATAGATTTATAGTAAGGAAGGATAAATTTGCAATGGTCGATTTATCCTTCCTTATTTA
>CAYJCI010000402.1:0-1434 GCA_964368595.1 uncultured Desulfovibrionaceae bacterium | reverse complement strand
AAACTACCGCCGTGTACAGTTTGATGATACCCATACACCCCATTATATTCTAATAAAAAGGACACATCACCAATATTATACTCAAGACCAACATCAGCAAGGAAAGTTGTATTATCCTCAGTTGCTTGTGTTGTATAGCTATTGCCAAGAGTACGGAAGCTAGTTTCAATATCATTGCCTGTTAAGTTTTGACGTACACCAACACCAACATTTAATGCAACATCACTATATTCTGTTAAATCCCATTCACCACGCATATTAAGATTTATATTACCGAATAAGTTAGAATAGAAATTATCATCATAGCTCATATCATAACCTGCAATGTGTGTTCCTAATAATCTCCATTCAATATCATAAGCATCAATATGTGTTGTTAAATAACTTAAGCCAATTTCTGGCATGATGCTAAAGTTATCGCTAATTTGAAATACATAGCCTGAATTAAGAGCAAGGTACAATGTTTCACTACTATAATTGCTATCAGCATAAAGCTTTGTTAAGTTATTTATTTCATAATTATTGCTAGTTTGGGTGAAAGCTCCAGTTGCTTGTGCTGATATATACCATTCTGGCATAATATTATAATTAGCGTGTAAACCTAATGCGAATGATGTTGAATAGCTTTGCATATCCATAATATCAGCAGTAGTATTATTAAAATTAAAATCTAAATGACCACCAAATGAGAAATTATCGCTTACATGGTAACTAGCACCACCAGTTACTCCGACATTATCACCGTCAAAATTATATTTACTATTATTAACAAAGCTGAAATAAGGATTTAAGAATGCAGTCCATCTATTTTCATCATCAATTAATGAACCGGAACCAATACCGGAATTTAATCTATCATAAATAGCATTATAATTTGCTTGTAATAAATCCCTTGCTATATTGCTCATTTGACCTTGAACTAGAGTAATATTCTGCACGGTAGGAGCAATACCGGGTACATTGTCTTCATTTATATTTGCATTAAGGCTAACGGTGGCAGTATTTGGGTCATTGCCATTAAGGGTTGCGGTTATAAATGGTACTTCGGCTACTGCTTCGACTATTGTGCCTGTAATAGCACCATGAACACCTGCCGCCATGCCGTCTGCTTGCTTACCTATATTATATTCCTGCCCCCAAACAAAGCCCTCTGCTTCTGTTCCCGGGCGTAGAATAAGGGTGGTATCTTTAAAGTTTAAATCAACAGCAACACCAAAAAAACCAGCAACATCAGCACCAAAAACCGCATCATTTTGATTCCATGTACGCAAAGTTGTTGCCCATGTGTCTACGGAATAGTTAACATCCCCATAAGCTTCAAAGGCTGAGCCATTTGTCGCTTTGGCTGTGATTATACCTGTATTGCTTAAAAGATGAATACCACCTACAGTATTAATTCCATTTACAAACATGCCGTAGACAAAATCATTACCG
>CAYJCI010000401.1:0-1434 GCA_964368595.1 uncultured Desulfovibrionaceae bacterium | reverse complement strand
AGCCTGCTGGTCTTGCTACCACAGCTTTTGCCTCTGCCTTTGGTATTGCTATTGCAGCCTTTGGTTGTGGTATCGGCATGGGTCTTGGTCTTAAAGGTGCCTGTGAAGGTATTGCTCGTAACCCTGACGCTAGCGGTAAAATCACTGGTGCTATGATTTTGGCATTCGCATTTATCGAATCTTTGGCTATTTACACCTTGGTTGTAAGCTTCATCTTGCTTTTCGCCAATCCTTTCATGTAAGCCTTGGTCGATTAGATTAAAAAAAAAGCCCTCGAAAATTCGAGGGCTTTTTTTTGAACTTAAAAACTGCAAAATCAAAGTAAAGACATTAATATGAATAAAGCTTAGGCAATTGCTTAGCTGAACTTTACATTATCGTTATTTACAAAAAACTCATACAAGCCTTGCTCATTTTTTTGCTTCAATATGCTGTAAAATAAGTCATTATTTTCTTGAACAATGGGTTGTAATTTATCATCATCCAAAGCCTCATTATATATTGCTACAATAGCATGCACACTAGTTCTCAAAGTTTCCTCAGTGGTGCAACGTCTAGCCATATGAATAAATGCACCCAAATGAACACGCACAATATAGTCAAAAATCTCTGGGGTATAGTTTTTACTTACTCTAACGTTTTCTAAAATCTTAAGTCGCACTGAAAGATATGCCTCAAGGTCTTGCGCTGAAAAATTTTGAGTTAAAGCACTACCTGGACGCTGGATAAAATAGTAATAATTTGGTTCTTCTATCAGCGTAAATGAATTACAAACAGCAACAGCATTGCTTAAAAATAAAATATCTGGCCCTATTCTTATACCTAGGGGGAATTTTAGTTCATGCTTTTGCAAAAAGCTGTTTTTATAAATAGCTGAATAAAAATCATAAAAAAACGCATGTTTATTCATGAAGTGCCTAATCTCAAAATTACCGGGAGCATATTGCATTGTCCCATCAGCACTTGCATAAACTAAATTTGCTTTGGTAATGTCTGCATTCATTTCTTTGGCTTTAGCATACAGTTTTTCGTAAAAATTTAAGTCTACCCAATCATCACTGTCCACAAAACCTATATACTCACCAGTAGCCGCCGCTAAGCCTGAATTCCTTGCGCCGGATTCACCCTGATTTTCTGCATGTTTAATGATTTTAATATTATTAAATCTACTTTCATATTCTTTAAGCACGACATATGAATTATCAGTTGAGCAATCATCAATACATATTATTTCAATATCTGCTAAAGTTTGATTACATAAACTATTCAGGCATTTAGTAAGATATTGATCTGTATTATATACTGGAACTATCACAGAAACTTTAATCATTTTTAAGCCACCTTAGTACAGAATCTGCACGAAAATATTATAATTTATTCGCAAATGTTTACATATTTTTTTTTCAATGTCTAAAGGTATTTTTTGTTTTAATC
>CAYJCI010000400.1:0-1436 GCA_964368595.1 uncultured Desulfovibrionaceae bacterium | reverse complement strand
TTCGAATCCCACTCTCTCCGCCAATTTAATATATGACATTAAAAGTCGGCATTCACATGTAGCTTTACAATTGAGTTTTATTGAGAGTTTTAGTTAATTATTTTTTTGTGCACATTAATGCTGCCAAGTGCAATACCTACAATAATTAAGCAACCTGAGACAATGAGTTGGATGTCTGGCTTTTCGCCTAAAATATATTGAGAAAATGCTATGCCAACTATTGGAGTTGCCAATAATCCAAGGGATGTTACAACAGCTGGTAAGTGGCGGTTGATTACCGTCATAGCCCAAAAACCAAAAGCAGTGGACAACAGCCCATTATAGGCACACTGCCAAATTAGATTGTTATTGAGCTCAAACTTAGGAATCCCTTCAAAATACAAAGCAATGATGGATGATAAAATTGCTGCAAGCAATGTTTGCCAAAACACCAATTGAAATGGTGTTGCATGCCATTTAACAACTTTGATACCAATCATTGCCACAGCCCAACATACCGAGGCTATTAATAACAGCGCATTGCCTAAAAAGGCGTTACTTGTTTGCAGATTGCTAACGGTAGGTGCAAACAGCACTATTACCCCAATAATGCCGAGAAATACCCCAAAAAGTCTTAATTTATTAACTGGTTCTTGTAAAAATAATATAGCCATGGGTGTTACCCAAAGTGGGGTAGAGTAACCCAATATGGCAGAATAACCTACCGAAGTATATTGCAATCCAATGGCCATGAGAGTTGCAAAGCATGTCATGTGGAACAAGCCAACTATCATAATAGCTGGTAAGTCGTGGCGCTTGGGTATCATAAATTGTCGGGTAGCGATTTGCACAATGAGCAAAGCAATTGCAGCAATTATAGAGCGTATTGCATTTGACCAGATGGGTGGTATTGACTCTACAATTAACTTTACAACAGTCCAATTTGCACCCCAAATGATAACGATTAGTGCAAATAATATAAAAGCTTGAACTCTAGTCATTGCTATTTCCAATAGTTGTTTAGTAATTAACCTAGCAAAATTAAGCATAAAAGGCATAAATGGCTGGGTACAAATTAATATAAGGGCTTTGGCTTATATGTATAGCCTTCATCTTCATCCTCTTTCGGGCCATTTTGAAACTACGTCGTCCTATTCCTGCAAAACTTCATTAGAAAATCAGCAAGCTTATGATGGAATAATATATGGGCATTTATGATAAAGCATGGTTACAAAACAACTATAAGAACTGCGAAAAAGGGCCTATAATGCTTTTGGGGTTGAAAGTTACCAGCAAGTTAAATGTTATCACAAGAAATATTGTATTATATTTTATTTCAGTGTGTTATATGTACGATTGTCGAATAGGGTTATACAAAGTATTCAAACTAGCAAGTTACCAGCAAGTTAAACGGTCGAGGTTTTCATACGTTTTCTTTTGCATTTAGTTATGCCCAA
>CAYJCI010000399.1:0-1436 GCA_964368595.1 uncultured Desulfovibrionaceae bacterium | reverse complement strand
GACTTTAAGCGTAACAAGATTGGCATTGATGCCACAGTTGCTCATATTGAATATGACCCAAACCGCTCTGCACGTATTGCTCTTTTGCATTACGCAGATGGTGAAAAGCGTTATATCCTAGCACCTGTTGGTATTAAACAAGGCGATATCATTAGTGCTGGCGAAGGTGCCGACATTAAGCCTGGTAACGCTTTGCAAATGATTAAAATTCCTGTTGGTACAGTTATTCATAACATTGAGATGAACCCTGGTAAGGGTGGTCAAATGTGCCGTGCAGCAGGAACTTATGCCCAGCTTGTAGCAAAAGAAGGCAAATACGCATTGTTGCGTTTACCTTCAGGCGAAGTTCGCAAAATCTTAAGCTCATGCATGGCCACTATTGGTCAGGTTGGTAACATCCACCATGAGCAGATTTCCTTGGGCAAAGCAGGCCGCAATCGCTGGCTTGGTCATCGTCCAAAGGTTCGTGGTGTTGCCATGAACCCCATCGACCACCCATTAGGTGGCGGTGAGGGCAGAAGCTCAGGCGGTCGCCATCCTGTATCACCTTGGGGTACACCAGCCAAGGGTTACAAGACTCGTGACAAGAAGAAAGCTTCTTCCAAGCTTATTGTTAAACGTCGTGGTCAGAAGTAGGAGTAGTTCATGCCGAGATCATTAAAAAAAGGGCCATTTGTTGATGGCCATCTGATGAAAAAGGTTGAAGCCGTGGTGGAAAATAATGACCGCCGCGTGGTGAAAACATGGTCGCGCCGCTCCACCATCCTTCCAGAAATGGTTGGTCTGACCTTTGCGGTGCATAATGGCAAGAAGTTTGTTCCGGTTTTTGTGACCGAAAATATGGTAGGACACAAGCTTGGTGAGTTTTCACCAACTCGCACCTATCACGGTCATGCTGCCGATAAAAAGTCTAAAGCCAGAAAGTAGGGTGATGAAATGGAATCAAAAGCAATTGCAAAATTCCAACGTGTTTCCCCACGTAAAGCTCGCCTAGTTGCTAAAAACGTGGTGGGTCTTGATGTGGAAAAAGCGTTGAACATCCTACGCTTTACTCCCAACAAGCCCGCAGGGATATTGTTTGGTGTTGTGAAGAGTGCCCTAGCCAACGCATCGCAATTGGGCGGCGTTGATGTGGACGCTATGGTTGTGAAAGAGATCGTGGTCAATGAAGGCCCCACATGGAAGCGTTTTATGCCCCGTGCACAAGGTAGGGCCACTAAGATCAGAAAACGCACCAGCCACATTACTGTCATACTTGCAGAGGGTTAGGTTATGGGTCAAAAAGTACATCCATATGGTTTTCGTCTTGGTTATAACAAGGATTGGCAGTCTCGCTGGTTTACCAAAAAAGACTATGCCGCTTTTGTATATGAAGATAGCAAAATTCGCAAATATGTGAAAAAGCTTCTTTATCATGCAGGTGTTGCCAAGATTGA
>CAYJCI010000398.1:0-1483 GCA_964368595.1 uncultured Desulfovibrionaceae bacterium | reverse complement strand
GACGAGGGTGCACAATGCTGCGGCCCTTATGATCCCAGATAAAGGCATAATTGCCTGCAGCAGCACTGGAAATATCTGAATAGCGTTGTTGCTCAGGTACAATATGGGCAACTAATTCCATAATATGGTCATGATTTAAGGCCATTGTCAGATAACCAGTAATTTTACCATCTTGCACCACAGGTGTTGCCCAACGAACAATACCCTTAAAACGCTTACCATTGGGGTTTTCATCACCCACATAGGCTGCTTTTTCTGGCTCAAAGGCAATGCCCTTTTTCTTTGCATTCTCAGGTGTATACATTCCTATTAATTTGGTGCCTACGTATTCACCAATCACATCAGAAACAAATATCTCACCAGGCTTAAGCTCTTTTAACTTGGCAAAATAGTCCTCTGCCTTGCAGAATGTATTTTTCTTGTTAGACACATCTTTAAGCTTAGGATCCATAAGGTCAGAGGAGGTTACCTTAATCTTTTCCTGACCATTCAAGTCAACATAGGTAACTTCTAAATATAGTGGTGCAAAGATATATTCAAAATTATCAGGAGGGCGAGATTGAAAACGAGTTTTATTTTGCTCATTAAGCATATCTCGTGGTGGGGTTTGCTTATACTCGGAAGTGGCAACCCATGATTTACCATCCTTTGCTAAAACCCATTCTCTAGGTTTAATAAGACGGCTAGTTTTGTCTGTAATGAAATTTTTATAGATTTTTTCTGAGGGTTTAAGCGAGGCCATGAAACGTAAGTCACTATCGCGAGCGTATAAAAAGGTAGCTACCAATTGAGCAGCATCAGTGGTCATACGTTCTATTTCTTGGGTGGCTCTTTCATCGAGAGCTTCAACAGCATCATTAACAGCAATATCACTGGCATTTGCAAGCTCACGCACTGCTTGCTCAGCCATATTTTGAGTGCGAGCACGCATATCATTACCAAGTTCAACAGCTTGATACCATGCAACCAATGCTAAAAGTACAAGAGGTACGACTTTAATGACTACAAATAACGAGATTAGCTTTGCACGCATGCCAAGGCCTAATCTAGTAAAAATAGCACTAATATAATCAATAAATCTGTCAATAAGAGAATTGTTGTTCATAAGCGTGTTTTTTTAACGATATCATATTAAAAATAAGAAAAGCACATCACCAGCAAGAAGCTTTTAATATTATCCGTCAACTGATTATCACTTATACTTATCTGCTAAATTTGTCACCTATTATTTTACTAGTTTTTATGAAAATTGTTTACTTTTCTCGCTAACCTAACCAATAAAACTCCAAATTTCAACTTGCTTACGAGTAAGAATAACGATTATGAGAAAAGAAAAAGTTGTTAAATTTCAACGCATGACAGAAATTAAAAAGGCAACACTAGATCATTGTTAATAAAGGGCTTATGAAAAGTGCGGGCAGCATATTTCCTATGCGTATTTGCTTAATTTGTAAGACATTAATGCCTATAGCTAGCATTAAAA
>CAYJCI010000397.1:0-1495 GCA_964368595.1 uncultured Desulfovibrionaceae bacterium | reverse complement strand
CAATTTTGGCTGGATGATGATATAAGTCATACAAAGCTTATTGAAGCCCTTATGCAAGAGCAAAAAGGGAAGCTTGACAATGCTGGCAAAATGCTAGGCTTTAAATAAGGTGTTGGAGGGATTATGGGTAAAAAACACAATCAAGACGCAACTGCCGTTGAAAACATTTTGGCATTATACACGTTCTTTCTAGCAAATAGCCAAGGGGATTCGCTAACAGGGCTAACTAGGCGATTTAATGTCTCTAAGCCTACCATGCTACGCTATTTGCAGCAGCTTGAGAAATCAGAATTTGGCAAAATTCAACTAGAAAAGCGTGGGCGTGAGCATTTTTATTCTCTCGAACGGCCCAAGGATTTTCCAAAACTCAGCCTAAGTGCACTGGGACTACAGCAGTTGGCATTATGCCGAGACTTTATGGCGCACTTGCTACCATTGTCTATACAGCGAAAAATTGACGCGACCTTACAGCAGGCTACGGCTTATTTACCAAGTGATGCAATGGACGTGGTAGGCAAGCAATTTGCGGATGTGGGGGAGTCTTTCAGTAAGGGGCGTGTTGATTATGCTCCCTTTGAATCCATGCTAAAAACGCTTATTCAAGCTATTAAGGAGCAAAATGTTTGTAGTGTGGTTTATCAAAAAGACCGTGAAGTTGAGCCAAATAGCTATGATTATGCACCGCAAAAGCTAATTTCATACAACGGCGGCATCTATATTCGAGGCTTTAAGGTAACAGATAAAGGGGCAGTTAAGCCTTTACTTGACCGTGGCACAGACTTATTACTACATAGATTTAAGAGCGTTGAACTTACCAGACGTAGTTCTGAAAAACTACCCCAAGTACCAGAAATAGCTAAAGGTGCCTTTGGCTATATGGATCACGAACCCTTTACGGTTAAGATAAAATTCGCCACTAAAATTGCCACCTACATTGCCGAACGCATCTGGAGCGATGACCAAGAAATTGAGGAGCTTGAAGACGGTAGCCTGATCCTCACCATGACCGCCAGAAATGAATATGAAATCACCCCTTGGATAATGAACTTCACCCGTAATGCCGAAGCCTTAGAACCTGAGTGGTTAAGAGAAAAGGTAAAAGAAGCTGCAAAGGATGTGGCGTTGATGTATGGTGGGTGAAATTTCTACCAGGGATAGTCATTTGAAATAAATTAAAATTTATCTATTAGGGAGGGTGCAAAATGGAGTATTTATGGGGTCTTTTGGGACCTGAAATTTTACCAAAAACGCGCCGTACTCGAACCCTTGGTTTAGGAGCTGCTGTACGCACATTTAACGACTTGGCTGTACCAGGTTTAGGTGGTGTTTGGTATGGCAAGAGACTCTTACTTGCTACACTTGGAATTATAGTAGCTGAAGAAGCAAGAAAGCGTGGAACAAATGAATCTAATATTAATGTTGCAAATGCTATTGAAGCTTTAGCGTGTTGGCTGTCTTTTAAAGAAGAGAAAGATAAAGATTTCTCTGATTCACG
>CAYJCI010000396.1:0-1503 GCA_964368595.1 uncultured Desulfovibrionaceae bacterium | reverse complement strand
TTCTTCTTCATTAATATCAAGTATTATTGAATATTACTTCTTGCTAGCGCTGTAGCTTTGCTTGCCAACATTGCGCGCAACTTTTGCAGCAGAGTTTGGAGCGGCAAAGCCTGCTTCAATTAACTTTATTGCTTCTTTATCGCGAGTTACTCGACCCTTACCACCAAGAATTACGCCTAGTAATTGCACATTACCACGTTTAGCTGTGAAAATAAGATTATGCCCTGAAGCAATAGTCCAGCCAGTCTTAAGGCCGTTAACACCTTTAACTTTGCCTAGTAATTTATTGGTAGATTTGTGAGTGATGCCATTGTGAACAAATGATTTTGTATTATGAAAACGCATGGCTTTAGGGTGTGCACGGATGTAGCTTCTGGCCATTTTAAGCATGTCGTAAGCTGTGGTAAATTGACCTTCAGCTGGTAGGCCATGTGGGTTTTTGAAAGTACTATTACGCATGCCAAGTTTTTTTGCTTTAGCATTCATGAGTTTTACAAAGTCTGCGCTTGATTTTGTAAGGCATTGAGCAGTGGCTAGGGATGCATTATTACCAGAGGATACGGCCATGCCCATGAGTAGTTTTTCAAGGGATATTTTCTCACCCGTTCTAAGGCGCATTTTAGATCCGCCTGTGCGTGCAGCAGCGGAGCTTACCTTGGTTGTGGTTTTTAGTGATGCTTTTTTGCTCTGAATCATATCCATCGCAATATACATACTTAAAACTTTAGTTAGTGATGCTGGTGGGATAAGGTCATAAGGATTTTGTTTGTAAAGTATACGACCTGTAGTCATATTCATTAAAATGGCAGAGCGAGCAGTGATTTCTGCAAAGGCATTGCCCACGTTACTAAGTATGAAAAAACAAACAAAAATTGCAATATGGCGAATATTAATCACGTCCCACCCCTATGGTTTTACTACAATTAGTACGGTTTAAAATAATTGAATACAACGATAGTCAACAGCTTAAAACACAAGGTTAGAATGTCAGCTGTTTGACATTGAGTTGTATTGTGCAAGTCTCATGCCACAAAGCAAAATGGCTATATATGTATAAATATCAAAGAATTCAAAGCGAATATACTTGGGATGTATAAAGCAAAAAAAACGCTATGTCAAAATAATAATTCATTTTATTTAAAAAGGAACAAGGCCGCCCGTGAGTGACCTTGTTATAAATAATTATAAAATTTTGAATTAATTAGATTTTAATTAAACATCAAATAGCATTTCTAAATCTTCTCTAGTCAGTGAATGCAACGCATCCTGACCAGGAATGATAGCCTCAGCAACACCACGTTTAGCTTCTTGCAATTTGAGGATTTTTTCTTCAACTGTATTTTGGCAAATAAGTTTATAAGAAAATACCTGTCTTGTTTGGCCAATGCGGTGTGTTCTGTCTGTGGCTTGGCTTTCAACAGCTGGGTTCCACCATGGGTCGTAGTGGATAACATAGTCAGCAGAAGTTAGGTTAAGGCCAGTTCCACCTGCTTTTAGTGAAAT
>CAYJCI010000395.1:0-1512 GCA_964368595.1 uncultured Desulfovibrionaceae bacterium | reverse complement strand
ACCCCCCCCTGCGGCTAGCTAGCACAACAAAAGGGCGTTGCCCACATGAACAACGCCCTTGATATTAGTCAGTTATAACTACTTTTATTTACTAATGCCCGTGATTGTCTTTATCACACTCGCCCTTTTTACAGGGGAAGAGGATACAATACCAAAAAATGGTAAAGGCAGGCAAAGTCACAAACATAAGCCCATAGGCCCAAGTTTTGGTGTATAAAAAGTACTCATAAAATGTGCTAAAACTACTTTCAGCAGCCATAATTACCTCCTATGCAATTTAACTTTGAAAATCTCATTTTCAAAATTCTAAGTCACGCTCGTTTCGTCATTTAACCGCACAAGTAAATTGTACTCATGCCTTAGCAACAGACGTTTGCTAGCAATCGTCAAAGCATTTTAATGTAAAAATGCTCTAATGGTCACCCTTAAAATTAGGGTGTTCGTACAATACCGGCATGTGATACACGATAAAGCGATATGCTGTCACGATAAGAGTTACCACAAAGACAGAAATACAAATTTCGCCAATATGTGGGAAGTACTTTTCAGATGATGGTAAATTGTAGTTAAATGCAATTAAGCTTACGTTAAAGCGGTTAACAACAATACCTAGCACAGCATTAACTGAAGCTAATTGGCATAGGCGAATGTTACCATCACGAGCACCCTTTGCATAAAGAAGTGCAGGCATAAGTATAAAGAACAACATTTCAACCATCCACCAATAGCCAAAGCTAGTTAGTAGATACTTGAAGTTATTTTGTACTGCCATATCAATGAACTTCAACATAAAGTAACCAAATAAAATGAGAGATGCTGCGCGAGCAAAACCAAGGGTTACATCACGTGATTCTTTCAAGTGCAGAGCGTCCATGTAATGATGAACACCTTTATGAGCAAGCATGCCCTCAAAGATTACCATAGAAGCACCTGCAACCATTGAAGAAACAAAGAAGAACATTGGCATAAATGGTGAATACCACAAGGGGTGCATCTTACTTGGTGCGATTAGGAACAAGGCCGCCAAGGAAGATTGATGCAATGTGGATAAACATACACCAAATATGGTTAAAACAATGGTAGCACGTAAAACTAGCTTACGATACTTCAAAATCCAAGGGAATTTACCAGATAGCCACTCCATAGGAGCGATGGAAAATTCAATCATAAGCACGGTTACATATGTTGCTACACAAAGACCTACTTCAAATAATACTGAAGTGGTACCTGGGTAGAAGAACATATATGGCAAACGTAATGGATGACCAAGGTCATACAATAAAGCCACAACAACAAAGCTATAGCCCAAGAAGGCCGTGGTAATAGCTGGGCGAACGGCTGAATGTATATGTTTTAACCCCATGATGTAACAAGCAACAGTGGTAAAATAACCACCAGCAGCAAGAGCTACACCACATAAAAGGTCAAAGCCAATCCAAATACCCCAAGGATAGTTGTCATCAAGATTGGTAACAGAACCAATACCTTGGGTAAAACGAATAACAGTTACAA
>CAYJCI010000394.1:0-1519 GCA_964368595.1 uncultured Desulfovibrionaceae bacterium | reverse complement strand
GTTCCTTCACGACGGCACAAACGGCATTTGGCTTCAGTATATTTAGCCATTGTAATTCCTTTTTGGCTTTACGCTAGATAATACTAGCTTCCTCACCTGTTAAATTTGCCGCCGAATTTGAGCAAGCAAATTTGTATACCTCAAAAAACGCATGATTGCTCATGCGCTTTAATAACACTAGACGCGACGACGCTTAGGCGGTCTGCACCCATTGTGAGGAATGGGAGTAATATCGCGAATAAAGGCTACCTTGAAACCCACGGCATTGATGGCGCGCATGGCAGCCTCACGGCCGGAGCCTGGGCCTTTTACGTAGATGCCAACAGTACGCATGCCATTTTCTTGGGCTTTGCGAGCTGCAGTTTCAGCTGCAACTTGAGCCGCAAATGGAGTTGACTTACGTGAACCCTTAAAGCCGCTTTGCCCAGCAGAAGCCCAGCTCACAGCGTTGCCACGAGTATCGGTAAAGGTAATAATTGTATTATTAAAAGAAGCTTGAATGTGAGCAATGCCCACTGGAATATTCTTCTTTTCCTTTCTTTTGACCGCTCTTCTTGGTCTAGCCATATTAATTCCTCTGTAAATCTTTCAACAGATTATTATTTTTTCTTGCCAACGGCACCACGACGTGGGCCCTTACGGGTACGTGCATTGGTTTTCGTGCGTTGCCCATTTACTGGCAATCCACGACGATGACGAAGGCCACGATAACAACCAATGTCCATTAGACGCTTGATATTGCCAACTACTTCACGGCGAAGGTCACCCTCAACCTTGTAGTTTTGCTCAAGCTCTTTACGTACTTCATTAACTTCTTCGTTAGTAAGATCGTCAATGTTACGAGTCCAATCAATATTGATGCTGTCCAAAATCTTCAATGATGTGGTGTGACCAATACCATAGATATAGGTCAAAGCAATATCCACACGCTTGCCACGAGGCAATTCTACACCTGCAATTCTCGCCACAGTTGTCTCCTGCCTAGCCCTGACGTTGTTTGTGTCGGGGGTTTTCGCAGATTACTCTGAGTACGCCCCGACGTCGGATGACCTTGCACTTGGGGCAAATTTTCTTAACGGAAGGTCTAACTTTCATACCATTCTCCAAATGTTCTTTTCATAATGCCAAAATGGCCTTACGATTTTCCCTACCCTGCCAAAATTGGCAGGAACAGAGGCTTATATCTATCTTTACAGCAACTGTCAACAATTATTCCATTGCTAGCTTAGTCATTCATCCTTTTAAGGCCTCTATCTGAGATACTAAGTATCTGAGGGCCAGATGGTGTAATGGCTATGCTATGCTCATAATGAGCAGCCCATTTACGGTCACGGGTAACAGCAGTCCACTTATCTTCTAAGATTTCTACTTCATATGTGCCCACAGTGACCATAGGCTCAATGGCTATGACCATACCATTTTGCAATGGCATGCCGCCATAACCGGGTTTAAAGTTGGGTACTTCTGGCTTTTCGTGCATTTTTGCACCCACACCGTGCCCCACAAAGCGACGCACTAC
>CAYJCI010000393.1:0-1536 GCA_964368595.1 uncultured Desulfovibrionaceae bacterium | reverse complement strand
CGTTTGCAGCGCCAGTATTTGAACGAGTTAAGATTGTAATATCGCTAAAGGCTCTGCGCTTTACCAAATCTTGCATGAGGTCTTGCAGTTTTTCTTTAACAATACCTTCAAGTTCATCACTTTTTTCTGCTTCAATGTCTTCAATTGTTACAAAGCCTCCACCAAAGTCTTTTGGTTTTACTTTTTGTTCAACATCTGAAAAAGCGCTACAAAGTTTAGCGGTTGCTTGATTTAATAATTCTTCAGGAAAATCCACAGCAAGCATGGCAGAAAGTACTTCTTTTGCTGTGTTTGCATCGCGAAGAGGCGAAAATATTTGGTTATTTGTTTTAACTACATGTTCACGGCTACGCCAATTTGTATCAAGTGTTCTGTGCTCAACCTTATTAACCATGCAAGTAAGCTCATCTTCATTGCATAATGCATCAAAAAGATCAGAGTCCCCACCACGCCATCCGTAAATAGCTTGTTTAATATCTCCAACCCAAGTTAGAGAACCACCAGTGCTTAGGGCTTCCTCTGCGAGGGGGCGTAAGGCCCTCCATTGTTCATGGCTTGTATCTTGAAATTCATCTAATAAAATATGATGAATACGACTACCAAGCCTGCATAAAGCTTGTGAAACGCCAAACTCTTCAAAATTCAGAATTTTTTTGGCCATTAATGGCATGGTGGCGGCAGGTACTTTATGCTCTTTTTGTTGAAAAGCTTGCAATTCATCAGCAATAAGCCGCGTAAATTCAACAAATGGATGCCATTCTAGTGCTTTTTGCAAAATGTATCCGTCTTGAACGTAGGCCTGTGCTGCCTTGGTGAGTTTAATATAAGTTTCTTGAGCTTCTTGTGAGGCACTACCATGAAATTTTTTAAGCATTACCTCATCCAAGCTTTCTTTTTTAAGGAAGGCAGAGTCTGCTTTTTTCTTATCTCCATGTGTACAGGCAATGAAAATTTCATACACATTTTTTTTAAGTTGTAATTCTTCATTGTCACAAAAATCTACCATGTCAGTGCTGAGAATTACAAGTTTGTTATGCAAGGCTTGAAGTGCATTTTCTATGTGATTGCGCGTGCTTATATTGCCAAGGTTGCCACTGAGGGACATTTCAAGCAAGGGGCGAATAGCATCTAATATGCGTTTACCGGTTCCAAAGCCTGAACTCTTTTCCCTAAGTAATAGTGAAAGGCAAATAGATTGAAGCATTTGCTTTATAATATCATCATCTTGCCATGCTTTTTCAAGTAGTGCATCAAAGATTGGCTCAAGCGTTTCATCAGTGGCAAAACTAATTTCAAAGTCAGGTGGTAGGCCAAGGTCTAAGGCGGCTGTGCGTACAATACGGTGCAATAAACTATCAATTGTGCGTATGTTTAAGGAGCCATATTGACGTAAAATTACATTAATCCAGGCTTTTGCCTGTTGTGGGCTAATGCCATGCTCAGGCTCTTTGCCCAGGGCAATTTTTTTAAGCCGAGTTATGACTCTTTCTTTCATCTCAGAGGCAGCAGCATTGGTAAATGTAATTGCTAATATAT
>CAYJCI010000392.1:0-1536 GCA_964368595.1 uncultured Desulfovibrionaceae bacterium | reverse complement strand
CGTTTGCAGCGCCAGTATTTGAACGAGTTAAGATTGTAATATCGCTAAAGGCTCTACGCTTTACCAAATCTTGCATAAGTTCTTGTAATTTTTCTTTTACAATCCCTTCAAGTTCTTCACTTTTTTCTGCTTCAATGTCTTCAATTGTTACAAAGCCTCCACCAAAATCTTTTGGTTTGACTTTTTGTTCAACATCTGAAAAAGCGCTACAAAGTTTGGCGGTTGCATGATTTAATAATTCTTCAGGAAAGTCCACAGCAAGCATGGCAGAAAGTACTTCTTTTGCTGTGTTTACGTCGCGAAGCGGTGAAAATATGCGGTTATTTGTTTTAACTACATGTTCACGGCTGCGCCAATTTGTATCAAGTGTTCTGTGCTCAACCTTGCTAACCATGCAAGTAAGTTCATCTTCATTGCATAATGCATCAAAAAGGTCAGAGTCCCCACCGCGCCATCCATAAATAGCTTGTTTAATATCTCCAACCCAAGTTAGAGAACCACCAGTGCTTAGGGCTTCCTCTGCGAGGGGGCGTAAGGCCCTCCATTGTTCATGGCTTGTATCTTGAAATTCATCTAATAAAATATGATGAATACGACTACCAAGCCTGCATAAAGCTTGTGAAACGCCAAACTCTTCAAAATTCAGAATTTTTTTGGCCATTAATGGCATGGTGGCGGCAGGTACTTTATGCTCTTTTTGTTGAAAAGCTTGCAATTCATCAGCAATAAGCCGCGTAAATTCAACAAATGGATGCCATTCTAGTGCTTTTTGCAAAATGTATCCGTCTTGAACGTAGGCCTGTGCTGCCTTGGTGAGTTTAATATAAGTTTCTTGAGCTTCTTGTGAGGCACTACCATGAAATTTTTTAAGCATTACCTCATCCAAGCTTTCTTTTTTAAGGAAGGCAGAGTCTGCTTTTTTCTTATCTCCATGTGTACAGGCAATGAAAATTTCATACACATTTTTTTTAAGTTGTAATTCTTCATTGTCACAAAAATCTACCATGTCAGTGCTGAGAATTACAAGTTTGTTATGCAAGGCTTGAAGTGCATTTTCTATGTGATTGCGCGTGCTTATATTGCCAAGGTTGCCACTGAGGGACATTTCAAGCAAGGGGCGAATAGCATCTAATATGCGTTTACCGGTTCCAAAGCCTGAGCTCTTTTCCCTAAATAATAGTGAAAGACAAATAGACTGAAGCATTTGCTTTATAATATCATCATCTTGCCATGCTTTTTCAAGTAATGCATCAAAGATTGGCTCAAGCGTTTCATCAGTGGCAAAGCTAATTTCAAAGTCAGGTGGTAGGCCGAGGTCTAAGGCGGCTGTGCGTACAATACGGTGCAATAAGCTATCAATTGTACGTATGTTTAAGGATCCATATTGACGTAAAATTACATTAATCCAGGCTTTTGCTTGTTGTGGGCTAATGCCATGCTCAGGCTCTTTGCCCAAGGCAATTTTTTTAAGCCGAGTTATAACTCTTTCTTTCATCTCAGAGGCAGCAGCATTGGTAAATGTAATTGCTAATATAT
>CAYJCI010000391.1:0-1546 GCA_964368595.1 uncultured Desulfovibrionaceae bacterium | reverse complement strand
CGAGGGGGGAAGACCCCACTCCCCTTCAAAAACATCTCACTTCCTTGCATCTCACACCTTTTTAATCCACTACAATTAGGGTTGATTTTTTACAATTTTAAAAATTCACATTATTATTTGTATTACCTGTCTTTCCCTCAAAAAATAAATAACCAGCAAAAAGCACAAGTTCTTTTTGCCTTTCCCTAAAAATCATAGTGCGTTCAAAAAGTGCCAGATACAAGGAAGATTAAAATTTTTTTGAGGGCGTATAGGGCTCTTTGGCCCATACCCCGAAAAAAAATTAATCTGACGCAGTATATGGTACTTTTTCAACGCACTATAAAAGGTAAATATCCTCAAGAGCCCAGCCCCTTGAGGATATTTTTGTGTCCTGTGACACTTTATCCGCGTGGGGGAAAACCCCCACACGAATAAAATTTGTTTACTGTTAACCGCCGATAAGCTGTAAAGCCATACGAGGCATACCATTTGCTTGGCTAAGCATAGCAACAGCAGATTGAGTAAGAATTTGGTTACGCACAAATTCTGTCATTTCTGTGGCTACGTCCACGTCAGAGATGCGAGATTCTGCAGCTTGCATGTTTTCTGACTGGATGGTTAGGTTGTCAACAGTTGCCTCTAAACGGTTTTGCATAGCACCCAAGTGCGCTCTGATCTTGTCCTTGGAAACGATAGCATCGTTAACAGCTACAAGAGCTTCCTGAGCACCCTGTTGGGTTGAAATGGAGAAACCAGCATCTTGAGCACTTTGATTACCAAGACCCAAGGCAGAAGCTGTAGTATTACCAATCTTAATGTAATAATAGTCTTCAGCAGAGTCGTTCATGGTACCAAAGTGAACTTTCAATTCACCAGTTGACTTTAAGCCAGAACCGTTGTGAGTTCCTGACAGTGAGCCGTCAAGAAGCTTAATTCCGTTAAAGTCAGTGGCGTTAGCGATACGAGTGATTTCTGAAGCTAGAGCTTGGTATTCAGATTCAATCATCAAACGTTGAGTTGAGTCATAAGTACCAGTTGCTGCTTGCTCGGCTAGCTCTTTCATACGAATGAGCTGTTCGTCAACTACGCCAAGGGCGCCGTCGGCAGTTTGAATTAGCGAAATAGCGTCGTTAGCGTTACGAATACCTTGGTTTAAGGCTGCAACGTCAGCACGCATAAGTTCGCGAATAGCTAAGCCGGCTGCGTCATCAGCAGCGCCGTTAATGCGCAAACCTGAAGACAAACGTTGGGTTGATGTTTGTAAGTTTCCATAATGTGAATTAAGATTATTAGAAACGTTCAATGCCATCTGGTTGTGATTAATATACATTGCCATAACATTCCTCCTTGAATGTATTGACTGCCTGGTGGTGCTAATGCACGACTGCTTCCCTGCAATCTACCACCGACATGCCCCATATGGAGCAATTTAATTGTTCATTGCGTACATACTATACGCGGCCTCTACAACGCGCGGGGTTCTGGGTACAGCCCGCATGACTAGGAAAATTTTTCCCAATCACTTCTGCACAGAGTAAACAGCAAAAAGCGTACCAATTTTTTA
>CAYJCI010000390.1:0-1548 GCA_964368595.1 uncultured Desulfovibrionaceae bacterium | reverse complement strand
GCTGATTTTTCCATTTTTTCACGAAAACTCTTTTTTTGCTCCTCCGTCGGCACATTAAGCCCGTCTAAACCGGTTTCTCTTTCCCGAAAATCAAAAACACCGCTTACCGTAGCAAAGGCGTGAATCCTGGCATCATTAACCGCGGTCAAAACTCCATAGCCCGCCCCGGAGCAAAGAGCCAATAAGGCAATTTTATCTCTATTCACACCTTCCACCGTTGAAAGATAGCTGACAGCATATTTGGCGTCTTCTGCTTTCCATTGTGGATTTTCAGTTTGACGAGGCTCGCCGCCACTTTGTCCGTAAGTGCGGTGGTCGAAAGCTAAGGTCACGAAACCTTGCTCGGCAAGTTTTTTGGCGTAAATCCCGGCGGCTTGTTCTTTCAATCCCCCTTGCGGCGCAATTACGACTATGGCCGCAGCTGAGCTGTCAGGTTTATGGTTTGAAGGCAAATATAGATTGGCGGCTATCTTTTCACCATTAACTTCAAAGCTGACAGCTAGTCCACCGGTGGATTTTTGCGCCGCCGGGCTCGCTGCTGGGTCGGGCAACATAAAGGCGTTGGCTTGGGCACTGAAGGTTAGAATAGCTATTACTACTAAGCACATTTTTAAGCATTGAAACATTTTTTTACTCCTATTTTTACGGATTAAACTTTTTTCGGCTAAAAGCTTTTTAGGTAAGCTTGACACTATTTAGGAATAATATCAAACTACCCTTACAGGAGTTTGTCCCCATGCTTACAAATAAAAACAAATTCTGACAAAACCTTACAAGTTATGTGCATGACGAGGAATCGTCAGGTGAGCTTTAAGACCTCCTGTTGGCAAATTCTCTAAAGAAACCGTACCATTATTCAGTAATATCATATTTTTGACAATGGACAAACCTAAACCCGAGCCTCCTGATTCACGGTTCCTTGATTTTTCTAAGCGGAAATAAGGCTCGAAAACAAGCTCTAAAAATTCTTCCGGGATCCCTTGGCCATTGTCGCAAATATCAATATAAATATTGGTATCATCAAAGAATATAACGACTTCTGCCTTGTCTCCATACGCCACCGCATTATTTAACAAGTTGTCGATGCAACGCTTTAAACTCAAAGGCTTTACCAGGGCAACCAGTGGATAAGAATCGGTTTCCATAGACTCAAGGATATGAATTTGGTGGCCTAAAGCGCACATATCATCGACACAACTTTGCATAAAAGCGACAATGTCAAGGGGGACAAATTTTTCAGTCGTGGCCAAGCTTTTGGCAAGCTCTAAACTTTGCTTAGAAATATTGCCGATTTCCTTAATATCATCTAACAATTGATTTCGTAAATCAACAGCCTCAACTTTTTCAATTCGCAACTGCGCGCGAGTTAAGGGCGTTCTTAAATCATGGGCCATGGCAGACAACATGCGATTTCGTTCGGCCAAATTGTTTTGTATTTTCGCCTGCATACGATTGAAAGAGCGAGCCGCCTCCCTGATTTCTTTATAGCCGGTTTCCGGTATCGGAGCCGCCACTTCGGGCTGTTCGCCAATAAAATCAGCAGATCTG
>CAYJCI010000389.1:0-1578 GCA_964368595.1 uncultured Desulfovibrionaceae bacterium | reverse complement strand
ATACATTTCTTTGTAGGGAATGTTTTATCTCTCATAAGGGTATGTAAGTTTGTATCATGTAAAATAAGTGTGCAATCTTCTTTCAAGTATGGAAGTACCATAATAAAATCTAATAATTCACCAGGCATGAGGTGCGCTGCATCAAGAAATACTACATCAATTTCTCTACCGATTTCTTCCATAAAGCAAGCTGCAACTCCACCTGTAAATAGAGTCCACTGGGGCTTAAGTTCTGGATAATTATCCATTATAAAACCAACTTTTTTTGTTTTATCAAGGTAATATTGGCTGTAATAGTCAATCGAAAATAAGTGTGCATTAGGATTTTCTTTTAATGCATTTAGAATAATCACACTGGAAGCACCAGAAGAAACACCCACCTCTAAAACCTTTGTTGGCTTTTTTCTGCTTATAATTGAATATAAGAAATTACAATGATTGCGAGATTGCTCCAGGAACTGCATGAAAATTGGATTAATTTCATTTATTTTTGCAATTTCTTTTTGAGTTGGCTTTAATGTTATCATACTTTTCTCTTTTTAGAAAAATCACTCTAATCAAAAATATACATTTGCGCTATGAAAGTATTTTTAATTATATTAATTGTATGGATAAGTCACAGGTACTAGATGTGTGACTTGTTGTTAATACTCATTTTAACTTAGTTTCATTCTCAATGACTTTATTGTGAGGTAAAATTAGCAACTCTCCAAAAATTTCATCATATTCTATGGGGGTAAAATGGTATAATCCTGCCCACGGGAAAAATGTTAATTCTGAAAACTTATAGCTTTCCTTCGTTTTATAAAAATCGACTCGCACAAAGGGGAAACCTGCACTGAGTTTTGTTGCTATGTCTACTATTTCATCAAGGCAACTTGGTTTCTCAACGTTTCTTTGAGTATTTGGGTATTTATGAATAAGTGGCATAATATTCCACTCTAAATCACGAAAGTCAGCTGATGTATTTTGAGTTTTATCGTCAAAAACGGTCCAAACACACCTTGGTTTCCCATTAAAGCAGTGAACTTCTAATTTATATTCAAAGTCTAGTAGTTCTTCGCAAATAACCTTACCTTTTATGTGTTTATAACCATATTCAAAGGCAGCATAATAATGGTTTGAACATGGTTCTAGCCATAATCTGGCATAATGTTTTACTCTATCAAAGCTAGCCTTAGCTTTATCTTCAACAATATACAAAGTGCCTGAGCCCCAATTAGATTTTAGGACAAATCTATCTGGTAGGGTCGCAAAATCAATTTCTGATGCATCATTGTAACTGGCAAATTGCTTAACAAAAAAGTCATCGGATAAATTTATCTTACTTTTGACATAATTTATAGCATGAAATTTATCTGCACAAATGGTCATAATTGGAGACTGATTATATAATTTCAGCCATGCCATTTTATCCTGAAATGTTTTGGGATTTTCTAAATTAATGTCACATGCTAAGTATTCTTTAAATTGCTTTGTTATAGCTTTTTTTAAATCGTCATGTGAATATGCATCAATTTCTTTAGCACGTTTAATTTTTTCACTAAGTATTTTACGTTCGGCATATGTTAGTACATT
>CAYJCI010000388.1:0-1583 GCA_964368595.1 uncultured Desulfovibrionaceae bacterium | reverse complement strand
AATGCCTTAAAAGACAGGATTAATCAAGTTTTTTTACCATACGCAACACAAGCTCCACGACATACATAAACAATTAAAATTTGCTTAAAAATAGCATTTAGAGTAGAATTATCATCAATTAAAGGTACAAAGGTATTATGCTCAAAAACAAACTAAACATCACCAATGCCATAGACCTTGCCCACAAAGAAGAAGAAATAAGCAAGAGAAAGGCTGTCACATGCATACATCAGGACTTTTAAATAAACTCGATGCTGGTTCATATGAAAGCCTGTGTGCCATAAACAAATATTTATTTGATGAAATTTACGATTTTGCTGGCAAGCTTAGAGATGTGGATATAACAAAGGCAGGCTTTAGATTTGCCTCCGTACTATATCTACAAAAGCCATTAATAAAATTGAACAAATGCCCAAAAACACCCTTGATGCAATCATAGAAAAATATGTGGAAATGAACGTAGCCCACCCATTTAGAGAAGGCAATGGGCGTAGCGGTACAATATGGCTTGATTTAATACTTAAAAAGGAACTAGGGCAAGTTGTACATTGGAGCTTGATTACTAAGGAGGATTACCTCCTAGCCATGGAACGTAGCCCCATTAAAGACATGGAAATCAAAAACTTACTTAAATCCGCCCTCACAACAGACATAAATAATAGAGAAATTTACCTAAGTGGCCTTGATGCAAGCTATACTTATGAAGGTTATGCCACTTACAAAGCTAAAGACCTCTTGCCCTAATGCTGTTTCATACGCAACACAAGCTCATCAGCCACATCAAGGATTTCTTCATAAAGTCCACCTGCGTGCATGGGTTTACCAAAAAGCATTTGTCTTTGCTCTTTAAGCATGTGCTTATTCACAACCCCAGGTATTTGATTATCAAGCGTTGTGGCAAGACGTTCCGCTAAGATATAGCTCTCTGCACCTTCCCAAAAAGTATGCATATTTTTTGTAAAGCTTTCACGCTTATCTGCCCAAAAACTAAGGGCATCATCATTAGGACTTAAGCTAAGCACAGTAGAGAGGCCAGTATAAAGATTATTTAATGCTCCACCCGGTATGCCCATTCTCCAACCATGCAGCCATTCATTGCGGTTAAAGAGCAAGCGATGCCTGCGCCCTAGGGCCATGAGGTCTTGAATACATTGAAAAGCTTCAAATAAAGGTGCTGTTTGGGTATTTTTATCCCACTGTATGGGTAAATTTTCTAAATCCCATTTTTGGCTAAGTTTATGCTGGGGTTCAATACCTGCAAGTTCTTGTAAAATATTAGCAAATAAAGCATTAGCCTGTGCTGAATTTGGCGTTTCAAGGTGAGCATATGAAAGCACATAGCTACCCTTGCCATAATCACCACCAATAATACAGGGGTGGCTGCGCAAGAAATCAATGCCCATATTAACACCATAAAGCTCTTGCCATTGGCTCAAAATATGGTCTGGCAAAGAGTTTAGCCTAATGTCAGCTAGATAGAGGTCATCATCTGCCTGTTCATATGTGGCTAAAACATTTACATTACTGCCCTCTTGCGGCTCAAAAAAACCAGGCCACCATACGGGTAAGGAAGAAAGCTCACC
>CAYJCI010000387.1:0-1590 GCA_964368595.1 uncultured Desulfovibrionaceae bacterium | reverse complement strand
GGCTGCTTTATAATCAAGTGGCATTACCTTAACAAAAAGCGGTAAGGATGCATCCCAATTGCTTAAAAGCTCCTCTGCCTTGGTGCTGCCTGTGTAGTGATTATGTTGCTCAATGAGAGAACGCAAGAGGTTGCAATCTTCAATGTTTTTTACAGACTCTAAGTCAACACTATCCGTATTGCAGCGATTTTGAAAGCGTTCGTTCTTATCATATACAAAGGCAACACCACCACTCATTCCAGCGGCAAAGTTATAACCGCACTCACCAAGCACAACCACAACACCACCAGTCATATATTCGCAACCATGATCGCCCATGCCCTCTACCACAGCCATTGCTCCAGAATTGCGCACGGCAAAGCGTTCTCCAGCCTTACCGCAAAAATAGGCTTCACCACTGGTTGCACCATATAGGGCAACATTGCCCACAATGGCTTGATCTGCGGCAATAAAGTTACTTTCACGTGCAGGGCTTATTACTACAATACCTCCGCTAAGCCCTTTGCCCACATAGTCATTGGCATCACCACGCACGGTGATGGTCACCCCACTGGTTAAAAATGCCCCAAGGCTTTGCCCAGCAGAGCCGTGTAGGTTAATGGTATAAGAGTGTTGCGGTAGCCTGCGTTTATGCAAACGTCTGGCAATTTCGCCAGCAAGGCGTGTGCCGATGGCCCTATCTGTATTAATGATAGTACCATTATAGGTGCAACGTACTGGTTTTCCTTCAAGAAGTGGCTCAGCCCGCTCCATTATTTTTGTATCAAGGCGTGATGGTGCTTCATGTGCATCACAAGATGCTTCCCATGCCGCAAGCCCCATGCAAGTACTCTTAAAAAATGCTGATAAATCAAGGTTTTTTGCACGATCTGGCATGTCTGAGCGTGCTTGCAAAAAGTCCCCTCTGCCAATGAGTTCTTGCACAGTCGCTATACCAAGCTTTGCCATATGCTTACGCAAATCCTCAGCCATAAAGGTAAACATACGCTGTATATGCTCTGGCTTGCCGCTAAATTTTGCTCTTAAATTTTGCTCTTGGGTGGCAATGCCCGCCACGCATTTACCCTTATAGCACTTACGACACATAATACAGCCAAGGCTTACTAGCATGGCAGTACCCACACTACACTCTTCTGCACCAAGCATGAAAGCTATAAGCATGTCCCGCCCATTACGAATTAACCCATCAGTACGCAATTTAATTTTATGACGTAAACCGTTAGCAAGCAAGGCTTCATGCGTTTCTAATAGCCCCATCTCCCAAGGCAGGCCAGTATGCTCAATACCAGATAGTGGCGATGCTCCAGTGCCGCCATCATGTCCAGAAATTAATATTTGGTCAGCTCCAGCCTTGGCAACGCCCACAGCCACAGTGCCAATGCCTGCCTCTGCCACTAGCTTTACTGAAATACTTGCTGTTGGTTGAACGCGCCTTAAATCAAAAATAAGCTGTGCTAAATCTTCAATGGAATAAATATCATGATGCGGCGGCGGAGAAATGAGCGACACACCTTGAGTTGTACCACGCACAGCCGCAATTTCTGCCGTAACCTTATGGGCTGGTAATTGCCCACCCTCCCCTGGCTTTGC
>CAYJCI010000386.1:0-1591 GCA_964368595.1 uncultured Desulfovibrionaceae bacterium | reverse complement strand
TCTGCTAAGCTTGCTTTGCAGCTTTTGCGTGCAAAGGATATGGAAACTGCCTTAACTCACGCTCGTAAGCTTGATGCCATGAATTCTGAGCGCAGAAAGGAAGAAGAAACCGTCCATGAACAAGCCAGACTTGAAGCTTTAGCCCAAGGTGATAAAGCAGGCATTGTATTGTATTCTGGTAGCTGGCACTCTGGAATTATTGGTATTGTTGCCTCGCGCATTGTGGATGAATTTTATCGCCCAACCCTCATTTTATGTGACGGCACAAAGGGGATTAAAGGCTCAGGTAGAAGTATTAAGGAATTTCATCTACATGAGGGTTTGTCTAAAATGGCTGATATTTTATCAAGCTATGGCGGGCATAAATTAGCTGCTGGACTTAGCGTTGATGCTAAATATTTAGATGAATTACGCACACGTTTTGACAAGATTGTGCGTGAAAGCCTTGGAGATGAGTTACCAAAACCAAGCATATCTGTTGATATTACTTTAGATTTTGTGTCTGCAAGCAATGCAACATTCTTAAATGAGTTAGAGTTGTTACAGCCCTTTGGTATGGGCAATGCTCAGCCGTTGTTTGTTTCCCCACCTTTATTTGTGAAAAATGCAAGGCCATTTGGCATGAAAAAAACACATGCTTTATTGGAAGTAGTGGATGAAACATGCGGCATATCTCTTTTTGCTAAAGCTTGGAATAAGGCTCAAGACTATTGCCCAAGGCTAAATAGTAAAAGAATTAAAATTGCTTATACTCCTGTTTTTAATACTTATAATAATGTAACTTCCATTGAACTGCATGTTAAAGACCTTAGTGAACTTGATAACTCAAGAGATTAAGCAAGTCTAAGTATAGTAATTATTTGATAATATTGTGATAGTGAGGTTTATATGAATTCTAGTCCACAAGGTGGAGGTGGGAATAATTCACCAAAATCAGATTATGGCAGTTATTCCAATGAATTATCAACCCAAGAACAAAAAAACAATAAACAGCATGACGTTATTGAACCAGAGGTTGTAGGCAGTCAAAGCAGCGGCAATTCATATGAGCAAAGAAGTAGTGAATGGTCGCAAAATGGCTCTACTTTTAGAAGTTTTACTTTTAAACAAGGTGGTTCTGGGGCAAGCTTTGGTGGCGTTAGTAATGACTCTTGCTTGCCAGGCATGATAACACTTGGCATTGCCCTAAGCCTTGGTATACAGTTTGGACTCTTGGCAAGTATTGGATTTTTTGTATTTTATGCCATTGGTAGCGCCATTAGTTTTTTTACCGTGATGCGGAGAATGGTTGAGGGCAGGCCTATTTCACCTTGGGTTGGGCGTGTCTTGGTTTGGCTTATTAGTGCCTTTGTGACGGTTAGTCTGGCATCATAATTATATAAATTAATTAAATTATTTTTATAAATTTAAGCTGCTAAGCGCAAATAAATTTTGTACTTAGCAGCTTGCTTGTTTAAATAATAATTAACCATCTTTAATGCTCTTGTTTGTTTTATTGAGCTTTATTTAACCAACAACGAGCTACATGCTCCGAGTTATCATGCGCATTTAATGGTGGTTCTTCAATTTGGCATTGTGCTGTTGCCTTATT
>CAYJCI010000385.1:0-1615 GCA_964368595.1 uncultured Desulfovibrionaceae bacterium | reverse complement strand
AAAAATGTATCACTCATCCAAGCAATACCAAAGATAGCAATGGTTGCCACCATGCCAGACTTAAAAACCACACCTTCTGGTATTTTGCTAGTGTTTGTTCTTGTGACAATTAAAATAATACCAGCAAATCCAAGCATCATCATTTGAATAATTTTATCCATGGGGACTATGCGGTCATTAATAGTGCGTACCTCCGGCACCATTGCCACAAAAATAATACTTGCTAGAGCTATTAAAAATAATAAAACAGCAGTTTTTGCAGAAGAAGGCAAGGCCTCAGCTTCAGCAGTTGGCGCTTTGCTTGCAAGCAATTTTTGCCATTTAGGGTCTTTAAGCCTTCTTTGATATTCTGGGTCATCGGCCAATTCCTTACCCCTCTTTAAGCTATACAAGCACATGAGCAGCACAGCCACCATGGTGGAAGGAATGGTCACCATTATTATACTCAACAAAGTTATGTTTGGATTAATTTCAGCAAGTTGACTTAAATAATAAACTGTAACCGCGGCAATGGGGCTTGCACAAATGCCAATTTGCGAGGCAACAGAAGCCGCAGCCATGGGCCTTTCTGGGCGAATATTATTTTTTAAAGCCACATCACCAATAATGGGCATAATTGTGTACACAGCGTGGCCTGTGCCTAGAAGCATGGTTACAAAATATGTAGTAAAAGGCCCTAAAATTGTAATGCGTTTAGGGTTATCTCTTAATATCTTCTCGGCAATTTGTAGCATGTATTTAAGGCCACCAGCGGCTTCAAGCACAGCTGCACATGTTACCACTGATAAAATAATTAGCATTACAGCAACTGGCGGCTCAGCTAGCGGCATGCGAAAAATAAAAAACTCAACCATTAACCCAAGGGCAGCAATGGCCCCAAGGCCCACGCCGCTAAAGCGGCTACCAAGATAAAGCATACAAAATAAAAACAAAAATTCAAAATATAACAAGGAATTCTCCAAAATAATTTCATACTATTTCAAATGCTTAAACAAACAAACCATAATGATTATAAATATCATAATATATTAAAACTGTCTACAATGTTAAAATAGTGCAAGACAAAGCCAAAATCGTGATTATATAAAGAGTATGTTCATGGGTTGTTGCATTTTTATTGCATTTTACTTGCAAATTAAAGTTGCAACATTTTCATTAAATGGCTAGTATGCCATGTTCATATACAGGGTTTACCCTATAAAATTAAAATATTGTTTTGGAGGCATTATGTTTTTTGAATCTATCGCTCATGCAATGGGCCCAGCACCTGCTGGTGGAGCTGGTGGTGGCACCGACATGTTGGTACAATTTGTACCATTAATTCTTATGCTTGGTATTTTTTGGTTTTTATTAATTCGCCCACAGCAAAAGCGTGCTAAAGAGCACAAAACTATGCTAGAAAACCTAAAGAAAGGCGATTATGTTATCACTTCTGGTGGTATGATTGGTCGTATTCTTGAAATTGATGGCGATGCTATTTTGCTTGAGTGCGGTGAATCTAAATTGCGTATGACACGTGGTGCCATTGGTGGCTTGTACAATATGCAAGGCAAAGACACCCCACCTGTTGAAGAAAAGAAAGGTTGAGGCATCTAATAATCTTGCGTGCCAAGAT
>CAYJCI010000384.1:0-1622 GCA_964368595.1 uncultured Desulfovibrionaceae bacterium | reverse complement strand
CAAGGTTTGGCTGTTTTATTAGGCCTTGGCTTGGTGATGCTTTTATATGTCTTTTCCACCACCTTGGGTTTATATTCTACCACTTGGGTTTTACAAAATATAGTTGGCTCACTCTTGCTTGTGGTCATTGTGCTTTTTCAAAAAGATATTCGCAAAGGCCTTGGGGAGATGGGGGCACGTTATTTTTGGCAACGCTCAGCCATGCGTAAGGATACTGTGGATGAATTGGTAGAAGCTTGCGTTGAAATGGCAAGGTTAAATCTGGGGGCACTTATAGTTATTGAGCGTGCTGTTCCACTTGGTGGTGCTATGCAACGCGATGGTGTAACTGTTGATGCAAGGCTTAGCCGTAAATTGCTTATGAGTATCTTTTTTCACAACTCACCCTTGCATGATGGTGCTGTTATTGTGAGCAAGGGTAGGATACTTGCGGCATCTTGTATTTTACCTTTAGCCTTGGTGCATGATCAAAACTTTGGAACCAGACACAGAGCAGGCATTGGCATTACTCAAGAGTGCGACGCTATTGCCATTATTGTTTCAGAGGAACGCGGGGAAATTGTTTTGGCTGAAAAAGGTGTGCTTACATCACCGCTTAATAAAATCAAGCTAAAAGAGATGATAAGCGATGCGCTATAATTTATTCAATGTTAATATACCTGTGTTGTTACTGTCATTTTGCATGGCTTCTGTGCTTTGGTATGTAGTGGTGGTTCGTGAGCAAGTGGATATGCAAGTATCTGTACAGGTAGAATATAAGGGCCTTCCTGAAGGCTTGGTGGTTACAGAAGGTTTGGTTAATTCTATTGATGTACGTTTACGTGGGCCCAAGGCCTTGTTAAATGACATTCCTGCAAGTTCACGCACGCATGTAGTTGATTTATCAGGTTTACACAAAGGTAGAAACGTCCTACCATTTACATATTTAAGGAAGAAGAATCTACGTGCTCTTGAGGTTCAATCCATTGAGCCTTCACGCATTATTGTTATTGCTGACACCATGCAAGAGCGCAATGTTTCCATAAAGCCTAATGTATTATCGCCACTAAATTCTGCTAATCTTAAAATTAGTGATTTAACTGTTGTTCCAAGTAGTGTACTTGTTAGAGGGCCTAGTGCAACAGTTAATAATATTAATAACATACCACTAACAGTTCGCATTAACCCCAAGGCTGAAGCTGGGCCATATTCTCAAGTAGAGCCATTGGATTTTTCCAAATCAAATGTTAGTGTAGCGCCTGCACAGGTAACTGTTAGCTATACAGTGCTAAGTGAGCGTAGGCAAATTAAAATTATTAAAAATATTAAAATTTTAGCCCAAAAAGTAAAAGATTATAGCATTGAGCCAAAGCAAATTGAAATGTCCGTGCAAGTTCCAGAAGCGCTTGAAAATAATAGCGGATACTTACATAGTGTAGAGCTAAGTGTGACCCCACCTTTGTTAGACGTGGGCGAGGGGGCGCTTGTGCCTTTGCGGGTGATTTTGCCAGAAGGTATGACCTTGGTAGAAAATTTACCAGAGGTTATTACCCTTAGAAGGCATGAGTAATTTATTTTATGTATTGGCTTGGTTAAATAGTCGACGCTGAAAAGCACTTAAGCCACTAAAATAATAATATTTT
>CAYJCI010000383.1:0-1624 GCA_964368595.1 uncultured Desulfovibrionaceae bacterium | reverse complement strand
CATCATCCTCAGCAGCAAGGCTTAACCATTCTTGCATATCATCATGAGATTTTTGTAATGCTCTAAGTCTTGCAACTTCATCTTCAAGTCTGCGTTTTTCTTGTAAAACAGGAGTTAAAGCCACAGGGTCAGACCAAGCATCAGCCTTGCCCAATTGTTGCTCTATAACATCAAGGCGTGCCTCACAACCCACAAGGTCAAAGCCGCCCCCAAAGTGATTCAAAGCGCTCAGTAAGGCCAATACTTTTTGTGCGTAATTCTGGTAAATGTAACATGTTTTTATTCTTTTTAATGTTTTTTAAGATTATTTGGTTTTGTTTCTTCTGGAGGAAAGGGGGATTTTTGAAAAAATTTCCCCTTCCCCCATCCCCTTAAAAACTTTTATTTGAGAATCTGAATTTTACTTATTGAGTGGTTTACGATTAACTCATTCCCATCTTTTTGCTTAATTTATTTTAAATTCGACGTCTGCCCACAGCAAAAGCAAGCAAGAATATACCAATTATAGCATAGGAAACATAAGGCCCTATGTTAAAATATATTGTATTTTCATGCAAAGGTTTAGCAAAGCCTGTTAAGCTCTGTGCTTTAAATTGCTCACCTTTTAACATAAACCTGCCAAAATTATCAACAATGGCAGAAATTCCAGTGTTAGTACTGCGCACAAGAAAACGCCCTTGTTCTACAGCTCTTAACATTCCTAATTGCAAATGCTGTTCTGGTGCTGATGAATCCCCAAACCAACCGTCATTACTAATATTTATTAGTATATTTGCACCTTCTTCCACACGCTGTTTGGCAATATGCGCAAAGACACTTTCGTAGCAAATAAGCATACCAAGAGCAAGTTCGCCTTGCAGTAAGGGTTTGCTTTGATAGCCAGGTGTAAAATTTCCAATGCCTTGTAAAAGCGGTTCTAAGAAATTTATCATTAACCAAGGTGGCACATACTCACCAAAGGGTACAAGGTGCATTTTATCATAATAATTTGCCAACTTACCCTGTACATTTATTAAGTATGCTCGGTTAAATATCTCTCTTTTTTCCTTATTATATACAATTGCACCAGGCGCTCCAACAACTAGTGGAACTTTTAATTCTTTTACAAAAGTGGCTAATTTTTTAGTAAAAACTGGATGCCGCTCAAGATAAAAAGGCATGGCAGTTTCAGGCCAAATAATAATAGCATTATCCAATTTTTGATTATCATTGCGTAATTTTTGTACAGCATCCAAGCTCAAATCTTGATATAATTTAAGACTTGCAGCTTGTGAGGGTGGTTCCCATTTGATATTTTGGTCAATATTACCTTCTACCAAGATAAAGGTTGGATCATTTTGTGTATTTTCTGTAATTAAAGGGTTTTGCTGTAGGGTGTATACCCCAAACAATATGGGAACAATAGCAAAACAAAAGCCCAAAAGAGCAGGGCGCAAGGTGGCTTTTGAATTCATTAAGGAAGAAGCAATAAGCAAAATAGAGCATACATAAACGCCAGATAGTGCACATGCACCTATGATGGATGCTGCTTGAATAAAACTAGTCCAAGGTACAAAGGCTGAGCTTAATTGCAACCAAGGAAAGCCAGTTAAAGCAAAACCTCTTAAAACTTCAAGCCCATACC
>CAYJCI010000382.1:0-1639 GCA_964368595.1 uncultured Desulfovibrionaceae bacterium | reverse complement strand
TATAAAAACTGAATTCAGCAAAGGACGACACTTTGAATCTTTGGGACACTTGCAAGTGGAACTGAAACAATACGTTCATTGGTTCAACAACAAACGACTCCACAGTTCCCTAGGGTACAAAACTCCCGTGGAGTTCAAACAAACTATTCGATGAAAAAATGTCCACAAAAGTGTTGCCTTTCCACAACACAAAATAAAAATTATTAGAATATTTACTCTTTAGTTACAAAACGGGAATTTCTAAGGTGCAAAAATAAAAATTATTCCATATAAAATTTAGCAACTTGCAGTATCTCATCAGAATATTGATAAATATCGTCAATTCCATCAATTTTAATTTTAGTGGACTCTTTATTCGCATTAAATATAGAAATATATTTTACCTTATCTGAATTAAAATGAAATCGGCAAATCGGCTTTCTGTTGTTATCATCAAATAAAATGCCACAATAGGTTTGTGCATCCCTCATGGCTATACGTGAAAGTGGAATTTCTTTTCGCAAAATTGATTTGATAATTAAAAAAGCTTCTAGCTCTTCTTCAGTTGTTATAATAGGGGTAGAGTTATCGGTATCTGGTGCAATAAAATCTTTCGGAGAAATTTGTTCTGCTTGAGTAACACCTTGAATTCTACCAACCAACTCTTCATTAATATATTGGTTACAAGCTTTTTTTACTTTCTCCCTAAAGTCGTCAATAATATTTGCCCGCATTGGTTTATTGACAATTTTACTTGCAATCAATTTTATAAACTCATCACTAGGACTATGAAATTCATTCTTTAAAATGTTTTTTATTTGCCGCATGTGTTTTAGATCTTGTGCAGCTACTAAAGCTGCATCTACATTGAAATTTTCATTCGCAAGTTTCCTCAGTTCTGAAACAAGCCTCTCATCAACATTTTCAAAATCAAAAATCATAAAAGGTTTTTCGTCCATAACGTTTTCTTTGTCGAGGTCAGAATAAAATTCATAACAAATGCCATTGGTTAAAATTGCAATTCTTGCAGATGTGTTATGGAAATATCTGTGAAGCTGATTTGCCTTGTTAGCGTCTAATGGCCCCCCAGCTTTTTTTGCTTCGATAAGCATTATTATTTCATTATCTCTTTTTATTGCATAATCGACCTTTTCACCTTTTTTAGTGCCTGTATCAGCAATAAACTCAAAGCAAACAACTCTTGGATCTGATGTGTCATACCCTAACACTTGTAAAAATGGATTGATTAAAGCAATCTTTGTACTTTCTTCGGTTGTTGCATGTTCTTTTAAATCTCTTATCCTCGCAGATAATACGTTGATTTTATCAGAAAATTCTATCAAATCCATGTGAACACCTCTCTTGGGGCAAAATATGTAGCCATGATATTTACTGAATACGAACAAACTTTTATTGATAATATTATAATATGTTAACTTGTATTTTGTCAAAACTTTTAACGCCTAAACGTATCTTTGAATTTTACCTTTGAAGTCGTGGGTTCGAGGTTTGAGTCCTGCCGGATGCGTCAATAATTTCAAGAACTCGGAAAAAATTCCAAGTCATTTTTTATGAGTAAGACAAATTTGTCTCGAAGAAACAGCCCAAACCATCCCTAAACTTAATAAAATAAAACTATCCCCACTAAATGTGGGGATAG
>CAYJCI010000381.1:0-1649 GCA_964368595.1 uncultured Desulfovibrionaceae bacterium | reverse complement strand
CAGCTAAATAATATAACAATGCGGGAATAATAGCAGTTTTAGCAATTTCAAAATAACTTACACCTAAGAATTGGGCCATGATAAAGGCCGCAGCCCCCATAATTGGGGGCATAATCTGACCACCAGTTGAAGATGCTGCCTCAACAGCTCCTGCAAAGTGGCTTCGATAGCCCACGCTTTTCATAAGTGGAATGGTGAAAGTCCCCGTTGATACTGTATTTGCAACAGAGCTACCTGAAATAGTACCAAAGAAACCACTGGCAAGAACAGCAACCTTAGCAGGCCCGCCCACGTATTTACCAGCAGCAGCAAGGGCTAAGTCAATAAAGAACTTACCAAGGCCAGTGCTATGTAAAAATGCTCCAAATAATACAAACAGGAATACAAATGAAGCCGAAACTCCAAGTGGCATACCAAGTATACCTTCCGTCGTTAAATACATATGAGCAACAATACGTGAAACAGTAAAGCCTTTATGCCCCATGATTCCAGGTATATAGTTGCCATAAAGAGCGTAAAGCAAGAAGATAAAAGCAACCAATGCAATAGGCAAGCCCACAATACGGCGAGTTGCTTCTAAAACTAAAACTATAGTCATTGTGCCAAAAATCAAATCCATATCAGTTGGTGGCCCAGCTTCAAGCACGATTACATCATAGTTATACACGATATAACCACAAACCATTGCACCCATTATGGATAAAATTACATCATACCAAGCTAGTTTATGTAAATCATGCTTACTACGCGCAGGGTATAGAAGGTAAACTAAGGTAAGAACAAAGCCTAAGTGAACGGAGCGTTGAATTTGCGGTGCAAAAGCTCCAAAGGCTGCTGTATAGAGATGGAAAGCGGAAAAGGCAATACACAAAAACTTTATAAAAATATCCATGTAGCCTTTGAATTGTCTGTATGTAGCCTCTTTATCATACTTTGCTACAATTTCAGACACGTCCACCGTGTCCTGCATTTTCTCGGCTACCGAAGCATCGAGTTTTCCATCTTCCAGAGCAAACCCTTTAGCACTTTCGTTAACTCTTTGCTCCATGTGCTCTTTGTGACTCATATACCCTCCTCAAATTTAAAATTTTCTACTCACCATCAGTATATGTTATAATTTTATATTTACCGTGTCCCAATTTTCTGTAAAAGCTTGAAACAAGCTCATTTTAACTGCAGTAACCACAACAGCTTCACCAGGTTGTACCAGCGTGGAAAGCTGCATTTCATGCAATGTATTTGTAAAATAATGCGGTAATATAAGCCTATGCTTAGCAATGCGCCCTACTCTAATTTGTAAACTAGGTATACGCAAATTATAGCCGCTAATTATTATCTTACCATTTTCAACAACCATTTTTTGCCCTGCTTCAGGTGCATGAGGAAGCCCAGCCCCAAAGTCGCTATAAATGGTTTTTTTCAAAACAATATCAGCATTCTCTACAACAAAACATTCATCCACTGGAGTTAAGGCAACTGAATGCGTAAAACGCATGCAAAAGTGTTTGCCTTGTGCAATGGGGATAAGCATTAAATGCTCACCCTTTGCATTTTTTAACTCTATAAAATCCTGCTTTACAAGGCCAAACCAAGCCACGAACATCACTACAGATATTAGAATTATATTTTTAATAATTTTAAGCATATAT
>CAYJCI010000380.1:0-1651 GCA_964368595.1 uncultured Desulfovibrionaceae bacterium | reverse complement strand
GCTAAAGCTCCTTGGGATGCGTAGGGAATGGCTTTGATTATTACCAGCCCTGAGCCATTGACAGATAAGCACGACCTTACGCAGTTTTCATGCGGTGAGGCTTCGCTTGATACATGGCTTAAAGGGCGTGCCTTAAAGAACGAACAGGCAGGGGCAAGTCGTACTTACGTGGTTTGTGTTGATGGTGTGATTGTTGGGTACTACTCATTAGCTGTTGGTAGCATCGAGCATAAATTTGCCCCAAGCAAACTCAAACGGAATATGCCAGAGCTAATCCCTGTAATGATATTAGCTCGTCTTGCCGTTGATCAAAGCTATACCCAAAAAAACATTGATACTGGCCTACTTCGTGATGCCCTCATGCGAACATTACAATCCGCAGATATTGCAGGCATACGTGCCTTGCTTGTTCATGCCTTAAATGACAAGGCCGCCAGATTTTATGCAAACCGTGGCTTTGTGGTGTCACCCTTTGCCCTTCGTGTGCTTTTCTTGCCTCTTGCTCACATGACAAAACAATAATACTTATGTAAGAAATAGGGATTGGTTATTATGTGCTACGTTATGACATAAATTCGTCTAATCTTTTTTGTAAATCATTTATAAATTTAGCCACATGAAATCCATCGCATACAGCATGATGTACTTGAATCGCTAGAGGCAAAAGAGTTTTCCCTTCAGACGTAGAATATTTACCCATTGTGAATATTGGGGAAAAATAATGGTATCCCTTTTGTAAGTTCAAGTTAAATCCAATAAAATTTACCCATGGAATGCATGATACATTGAAAAAATTGTCATCTTCTTGCGGTTTGTCGTGCTTATTTTGATATTTTTCCACATCCAAGTTATATTTTTTAACGAAATCGGTATAATTTTCAGAATATTCCGTCCACACATTTGTAAATGTTTCAGTCTTTTCATTAAAGAGGGTAAAACTTGGATGCAAAATGTCATAATATCCAAAGTTACCTTGTTTATCATGGCCCATGCGAAATTCTTTATGTGAATTTACGACACAGGAAAGCACATGCAAAAAAGTGGGGAATAGCTTATATCCATTTAACTTTACAGTGGGAAGAAATTTTGTAATATCCATATTTACAGTCATGCTAAAAGTGCAAGGAATAACATCTAAGTATTTTAAATATGTTTCTTTTCTATCCCAATTATGTATATCTATTTTCTTAAAAGACATTGTACCTACTTTTTGTAATTTTTTTTGTTGCTGCATATTCACTTTCCGTTAACCTACAGGCTACATAGGCATTATTGCCATGTATTACATATTAAACTTTTGCCAATTTCCGTATTCTAATTTGTGTTTTAGCATTCCAATAATGCAACAGTAGACATTTGATAAATTTTATAATGTTATTATGCCTTGCCGGACTCATCTTTTCAAGTATTCATTTAAAGTAGAACAGTTGAGAGCAATACAGACAACAGCGGATAGCACACTAACCTGTGAGTAAAATGACTGAGCAATTGACACAAAAAAAGGGTTTAGGCGAAAAACCTAAACCCTTTTTGCTGATTTATTTATAATTTATTTCTTTTCTGTTGCTTTTTCTGCTTCAGCAGGAGCGGCTTCTAGAGCTTTTTCAGCTTCAGCAGGAGCGGCTTCAGGGGCTTTTGCTTCTTCAGCAGG
>CAYJCI010000379.1:0-1661 GCA_964368595.1 uncultured Desulfovibrionaceae bacterium | reverse complement strand
CCCAAAATACAAAATTTCCGCATCAAAAATTTGTTTTACAGTTTCAATATTTTTTATATTACAATTTTTTGTGGCTTCAACAGCAATGGCACAGTCCATACGCTTAACTTTGATTGAAGCAATTAATATTGCACTTGCAAATAATGAAGATATTGCAGAAAGTTTTAACCGCATTGAAGCCGCCCGTGCCGACGTACAATCTGCTAAAGGTGGCTATGACCTAAATGTCTACGCCGATAGCAGTTACAGTACAATGCCAACCCTTGAAGCAGTCCAATATTCTACTAGGTCTAATACGCCCAACGCTACAATGAATTATTTCAAGACGGATGTTGGCCTAAGTCAACGCATTCCAACTGGTGCTACCCTGCGCACATATTATACCTATTCCCATGACGATCGCCTTGGCGTAACTGGGCAAGGCAAATATTTTATTAAAAACTATCTCACCGTTGAACTTACCCAAAGCCTACTCAAAGGAATTGGCGATAAAGAAATCCAAGCCCGCCTAAAAACAGCCATGCTTGCTGTAGAAGATAGTGTAGAATCTCGTAGCCTCTCTGTTTCACAAATAACACTTGCTGTAATTCGTGCATATTGGTCTTTATCTGCAGCAAAGCACAATTTAGAAGTTGCCCATGAAGTTTTAGATATGGCTAAGGAAGTATTGCGGCGTGAGATTGTGCGTAATCAAGAAGGCATCTCCCAAGGTGTTGATGTTGAAAGAGCGCACCTTGCTGTGGAGCAAAGGCAATATTCCATTATTCAATACGAGCGTGATGTTAAAACATCCAAGGATTATTTATTACTACTCATAAATTCACCAACAATACCTCAACACGCAGATATTATTACCATTACTCCACTTGTCAGACTAACAGACGTGGAGCTACCATCTGAAAAATATTCCATAGATTTAGCCTTAAACAATCGCTATGAGCTTAAGCAAGCAGCCATTGTTTTAAAACAACTTGATATAGAATATGATGCCAATTCAAATAGCCTTTTACCAAGGCTGGATGTGGTCGTTGGTGGCACAACTAGCAATGGCAATGACTATTTGCGTGCGGCTGAGGGCTTTTCTGATAGTGAGTATAGCCCAAGCTTTTTTGCTGGTTTGTCATTTTCATATCCTTTGCAAAATCGTGAAGCAAAGGGCGCACTGAATAAAACAAAACAGCTCATGCGCATAGCTAGGGATAGACTAAGCAAAACCAGACGTAGCATTTTGACAGAGGTCCAAGGCACTTTACATAATTTTACCATGGCCAAGGACGGAATCCCCGTAGCTCAAAAAGCCTATCAACTGGCACAAAATGTTGTATTGGGTGAGCAAACACGTTTTGAAATGGGTGGCATCAATAACCGTGACCTTTTGGCCTCGCATGATGCAATGGGGCGTGAAAAAATTAATAGTTACGTGGCAAATGTAAACTTCAACATTGCATTAGCAGAATACAGATTTACCTGCGCCACAATGCTACAAAAATATAATATCGCCCTAACCGAAGCTGGCGCAATTATAAAGTAATCCCATCATTTCCTGAATTACGCAAAAGTAGCCATTTGTGTATGGCCTCTGCCCTATTTTTTGCATTAAGCTTACGATAGGTACGAGTAAGCCTTTTTGTAATGGTAACAACTTGTACATTTAGCTTTTC
>CAYJCI010000378.1:0-1662 GCA_964368595.1 uncultured Desulfovibrionaceae bacterium | reverse complement strand
CTGTTTTTTGGCGTGGTATTTCAAGTCTTTTATCTTCTGGCTGTAATAGCACCTTTATGGTGGCTGGTGGGTAGTATTCTTGTTCCATATTTTCCTCGTTTGATGATAGGGAATTGTTGCCATGTTTAAGCATATAAAGCAATAAAATTTTAATGAGATATTTTTTGATATTGAAGTGAATCTAATTTGATGATTATGTATTAGATAGTCGACGCTGAAAAACTATTAAAATCACTAAAATAATAATATTTTTTAATCAAAATATTCTAAAAATTGCCAGAAAAAAGGGTGTGTAGCATACTTTTTTAGCGATTTTATGACGCAAAAAAATGGTTTTTCAAGCGGCGGCTAACATAATTTGAGCAAAGCTCAAATTGTGCGCCACGAAAAACAAGCAGGAATTGCTTTGCATATAATCCACTACGGGCATGGGTAGACCTTGGCAAGCCAAGGGTCTAACCATGTGGCATAGCACGAGTGGTCATTCATTGTGTATCAAGGAATGTATTGCATATTAAAAAATTTTTGTGCGGAGAGTGCAAAGAGTTATTTATCATTGTTGTATGGCACTATTGCTACTTGCCATACCTCTGAGTTAATCTTTTGTGAAATAAAAAAAACTCAACTTATAACCCTTTTGGGTCATCAGTTGAGGCAAAAAATCTTAATTAAACAGTTCCCTAAATCGACGGAGTCGCCCGCTGTAGCGGGTCGTAGAGAGAAAGTGACAGGTTGGTGGGTGTGAATCCCACCAACCTGTCACTTGAACGGATTTAGAAACCAAAGCCGTCGTCGTCATCGCCAGAGGCGTTGAAGCCGAAGTCACCGGTGATGCCGCGTGGGGTATCATCTGGTAGTTCTTCAGCAGCGGCTTCAGCACCTTCTGCGGCAGCTGCACCAGCAACGCCACCAACAACAAGGCCTTTCATATTATCTTTGATAGCGCCTTTGATCATGGTCAATAATTCTTGTTGATCAACGGCCATCTTACCTTGATAAGGGGCAAGTTCTTTACGAAGTGCGCCCATATCAGTGGTCATGGTTTTGATTTTTGCTTCCAATTGGTCGCATTTCTTTTCAAGCTCTTGTGCTTTTGCTTCTTGTGGCTCAAGTTCTGCAACTTTAGCGTGAAGAGCGGCTAGCTCTGCTTTTTGGGCAGTTACTGTACCGTCTAGGTCAGCAAGAATATCAAGAGTTTTGGCTGCAAGGGCTTTTAATGAATCGTTCATAGGTGGAACGGAAACATTGTCGCCAATTGCGCTTTTATTGCTTGCAACAAAGCTATCCCATGGTGTTGAGCCATCCCACTTAAGTTCTACAAAAGCAGGATATAAACTTGCAAGCCAGCCGGCAGCAAGTGGACCAACAGCGCGTGAGCAGCAGTCACAATTTAATGAACGTCCGGTTAGGTAACCGGCTAGGTCTTTAACATCTATGTCTTCCTTACCAAGCACTAGGGCAAGGACACTTTCCATAGGGAAGACTTTACGAGCTTCATCAGACATAACGGCCTCCTCCTTGGGAGATCGGAGTATTTATAAAACAGGTAGTCGTCAAAAATGATGACTAACTACGCCCCACCATGCGCACATAGGTTAGTGCGGCTGTTCTGTACACAAAGTGCCCAAGCTTTGACCAAGGCAAGTATGCAAAGAGCATCCA
>CAYJCI010000377.1:0-1665 GCA_964368595.1 uncultured Desulfovibrionaceae bacterium | reverse complement strand
TTTCTGCCTCTTTGAATATGGCTTGTAAACCTTGCTCAAGGGCTAAACCAGCATTAGATGTGTGTGCATCAAAAGTGGCATCAAGGGTATGAGCTTGCACTTCCTTGCGTGTGGACATGCGTATATGCAAAAGCTCATTGCGATCAAGGAATGGATGAGGCAAACGTAAGATAGCACAACTTTCTGGCGTTGGTTCAAGTATATTACGCTCCGCCCCAGCAAAATTCATAAGTGACATGGAAAGCTCTTCACGCAGTGGGTCAATGGGCGGATTAGTCACTTGTGCAAATTGTTGCTTGAAATAATTAAATAATGATTTTGGTTCGTTATCAAGCACAGCCAAAGGCACATCATAACCCATAGCACCCACGGGTTCTTGGCTATCTTTAGCCATGGGCATTAGTATATTGTTAATTGTTTTAGTATCATAGCCATATAATTCTTGGCTGAGTGATAAATTATGGGCAATCTCTTGTATATATACAATGCTATCATCACGCTTAAGGTCTGAAAGCGTAATTGCACATTGCTTAAGCCAACGCCCATAAGGCTTTTCGCGAATAACATTACCCTTAATTTCTGCATCAGAGATTATGCGCCCAGCACTCACATCCACCATAAGCATGCGCCGTGGGCGTAATTGCTTGCGTGATACAATGCGCTCTGGCTCAACGTCCATAACCCCAGTTTCAGAGGCAAGCACAACCATGCCATCTTGTGAAACTGTGGAGCGACAAGGGCGCAAGCCATTGCGGTCAAGCATTGCCCCCACACGACTATAGCCATCAGTAAATACAAGAGCTGTTGGCCCATCCCAAGGGTCCATAAGGGCCGCATGATATTCATAAAAAGCACGCTTATTTTCGCCCATAATAAAGGCAGGGCCAAAAGGTTCTGGTAAAAGCATCATGAGAGCATGGGTCATAGAATAGCCGCAGCGTACCAAGAGTTCTAAGGCATTATCAAGTCGTGCAGAATCACTGGCAGTATTGTCAATAATTGGGAATAGGTCTTTAAGCTCATCGCCAAATAGTTCAGAAGACATTTGCGGTTGACGGCGCAACATGCGTGCAGCATTACCACGAATGGTATTTATTTCACCATTATGGGCTAAATTCTTGAATGGCTGGGCAAGCCTCCATGAGGGTAAGGTATTGGTGCTAAAACGCTCATGAAATATAGCAAAGGGTGCTGTAAAACTAGTATCAAGCAAATCGCTATACAAATCACCAAGGCAAGCACCAGGCAGCATGCCTTTATAAATAATACTACGAGCAGAAAGGCTTACTACATAAAAATTATTGCGGTCAAAACCTTGTTGTTCAAGCCATGCTTGTACGGCCTTTTCTATGCGTCTGCGGGCCAAATATAGAGTGCGTTCAAAGCCCTCGCCTTGTGATTTCTCAGTCGTCAAATCCTTTGTGGGGCGTACCAATATCTGCAACATATGTGGCATGGTGGCTAGGGCTGAAGGGCTTACCATATTTGTATCAATGGGGACTTCACGCTCATCTTCAAGGCAAAGATTTGTCATTTTAAGGCATTCTTTGATTATGTTCACAATGGAAGCATGGGTATGCACTTCCTGCGGCATAAAAAGCTGCCCCACCGCAAAGGGAGTGGCATCATCCAAGGCTTGCAATGCTGACCATTGCTGCTTAAAGA
>CAYJCI010000376.1:0-1676 GCA_964368595.1 uncultured Desulfovibrionaceae bacterium | reverse complement strand
AAAAAGTGCAAGCTAAGCCTTGCACAGCAAAAAACATTCATATCCACCAAACCAAAAAAAATCCATCAGTGCACACACCGATGGATTTTTAATTTCACTCAAACAGGCTATATTAATTATTCTTTTTCAAATCATCTATAACCTTATCTAACCCACGACTAAGCTCAGCCAAACCTTCCACAGCTTCATATGAAGCATTAGCACTTTCCGCCACACCTACTGTAAGACTACGCAATTCATCAGTACGATTATTAATTTCTTCAATAGTGCTTGATTGCTCCTCACTGGCAGAGGCAATGGACCTAGTTTCATTGGCAGTATTTTCAATCATACTTTCAATTTGCGCCAAGGCCTCACCAGCATTGTGTGCAACAGCCGTTGACGCACTAACAAAGGTAACTGTTTGCTCAATGCCTTGCATATTTTCCTCAGCACCCCTTTGAATACTAGAAACACTAGTTTCTACTTGCTTTGTGGCTTCCATGGTTTTTTCTGCCAATTTACGCACTTCGTCTGCAACTACGGCAAAGCCACGCCCAGCATCACCAGCACGAGCGGCCTCAATGGCAGCATTTAAGGCTAGCAAATTAGTTTGGTCAGCAATATCACTAATAATATTCATAATTTGACCAATATCAACAGCTTGGCTTTTTAATGTAGCAAGGCTAGTTTGCATTGCTTTAGATTTGCTTTCAATTTCATTCATACTGCCCACAAGCTCAAACACAAGGTCTTTACCTTTTTGGGCTTCATTGCGTGTTTCGTCTGCTAGACTAGCTGTGCGCGCGGTACTGCTTGCCACTTCAACGACAGCTTCATTCATTTGCATAATGGCTTGGGCAGTGCTCTCCACACGCTCTTGCTGTTCTCTTGTTTTGTTGCCAGCATCTCTGGACTCAGCCTCAAGTAATTGCACAGCACTACTTAGTTGATCAATAATAGTACCTATTTGACTAGCAATGGATAAAGCACCTTCGCTTCTTGCTTGCTCGGCCTGTTTTTTGGCATCTTCTGCCGCATCATAGGCTTTTTTGGAATCATTCAAGGCTTGTTCAGCCTCTTTTATTTTATTATTGGCGGTTTCAATAAGCTCAACCAGCTTACCCACCATGCTTAAAAGACTGCTATGCAATAAGCCAATCTCGCCGGTAAATGGTTTTGCATCTTCTGGTATGGCCTGTAAGTCACCTTCAGCAACATTATGTGAGGCATTGGCAAGTGTTACAATGGGTGTTGCAATGGATTTTGCAATGGCCCATGCAATAATCATCATAATAATGCCTATAACAATACCGACTTGCGCAATACCCCAAGTTACATCATTAGCACCAGCATAAACTTCATCACGCTCTTGTAGCATGATGATACTCCAATTACTTGGCGTAGTTTTAACTGAAGCAAGCCATTCCACTCCACCTATGCTTACTTCCAAATAACCATCCTTCAAATCGCGCAAAGCTTGTATTGCAATGGCGGCATCACCTGGTAAATCTTTAACGGCCTTACCAAGCCAGCGATTTTCTTGCGCAACATCAGCGCCAGAATTTTTAGGGTCACTAACCACTTGGCCTAAACTATCAACTAACATTACATAGCCAGTGGAACCAATTTTAACTGAGCCAGTTTCTTTAGTTAATGTATCAAGGCTAATATCAAGCGCAATAACGCCCACTGTT
>CAYJCI010000375.1:0-1680 GCA_964368595.1 uncultured Desulfovibrionaceae bacterium | reverse complement strand
ATAAGGCAAGAATTATACGCATAATAGCTCCAAAATTATGGTTTTTCTGGCAATGCATCGCCAAACCATTTTTTATAAATAGTATCAATAGTTCCGTTGTCTTGTAAGTTTTGTAGGGCAATGTTTACTTTATCACGAAGTTTTTCATGCTTTTTAGCAAAGGCATAGGCAAAGGATTCTTCAAATAAACTTTGTTCTAATATTCGAATATTATTTGTTTTTTGAAGTTGCTGTAACCTTGGTAGGCTTTCAAGTATGGCTTCAATGGTGCCATCGATTAGCATTTCTAGAATATTTGCATTGTCGCGCAGGGCATATATAACCCCACCTTTGAATTGATAAAAGGCATATTCCTCACCAACAGAACCTTTTAACACCCCAACTATGCTATATTGCAAAGTATCAATGTCAGTAATGGGGCTATCTTTCAGCACTGCTGCATATAGCCCAGATTCGATATGTGGCTCAGCAAATAAAAAACGCTTGCTTCTATCCTCATTTATGGTGACGTTGGAAAGGATCATGTCGCACTCAGCATTGCCAAGGCCAGCTATGGATGATGCAAAGTCACGCTGTAGTATTTCTACCTCAACATCAAGCTGTAGGCTGTTAAGTAAATCAATATCAAAGCCTTGTAGTTTATCATCTTCTATAAACGCAAATGGTGCATTGTCTATGGGCACGCAAATATTATATGGTTTTGCTGAATATGCCAAGGTTGGAAAAATCAATATAGCTAAAAAAATAAATATTATACGCACAAATTATCTCCGATATTTTATATTATTTATTTCCACTGGTTCAATAATTGTTGGGCTGAATTATCACCCTTACTGGCAGCATCCTTTAACCAAGTTTGTAAAAGATCTAAATGCTTTGCTGCATTAGCCTCACCAGCAGCTAATGCTTTTTTATACCATGTGTAGGCCTCATTGGCATCTGCTAAAATGCTACCCTTGGGGGCATTGTCGCTTGGGTCATAATATTTTGCAAGCTGTAGCATGGCCTTAGCTTCATTTTTTTGTGCCGCATCTTCTAAAAGCAAAAACACAGCGTCAAGGCTATTTGCATCTGCGTTTTGGCCTAATTCGCTTTGTAAGCTTGTTGCAAGTTCAAGGCTTGCTGTGCCTGAATTATCTTTTTGTAAAAAGACTCGCACTTGTTGCATGGGGCTAAGCTTTGGAGTTTGAGGGGCTTGCTCTGCCTTTGGCTCTTCTTTTGGTTTTTCTTCTGTTTTTTCATTGGCTTCATCTTTTGCCAAGTCTTTTTGTTTTGCGGGCTCTTTAGTTTGCGCCTCTTGCTCAGTTTTTTGGCTTGGAGTTTTGGGTTCAGCAGTATTATTTTGTAAATACCACCAAAGCCCAGCAACAATTAATGCTAAAATAATTATTACAGCAATTACCATGGGGAGTAGAGATTTTTTTTGCTCAGGTTGCATTTCTGGCAATGGTTCTTCTATGGGCGGCGCAATGGGCGCTGGTGTTGGCTCAGGTAAAGGTTCAGGAATTGGCTCAGGCTCTGGAGCTATGGCAGGGGCTGGCTTTGCAGCACTGCCTATGCCTTGCCCACCATGTAGTGATGAATATACTATATCTTCAACCACAAGTGGTTGGGGTTTAAGGGGAGAGGCACCATCTTTAATTAATAATTTATAGGTGTCTAGCGCATCAAGATTATCAA
>CAYJCI010000374.1:0-1681 GCA_964368595.1 uncultured Desulfovibrionaceae bacterium | reverse complement strand
CCTAATAAATTACGCCGTAATTTTGAAACTGAAAACTATTGCGTTGCTGCCCAAAATCTTTTGCTTGCAGTAACTAGCCTTGGTTATGCAACTGTGCTTAATGATATTATTTTTACTTATAGTGAAATTAATAAAGGTGTGCGCAAAGTGCTTAATGTACCTAAGAATAAGAAGATTAAAGCAATCTTTAATATTGGTAAACCTGCCAAGCCTGGTGATCCAATGCCTAAGCCTTTAAGAGATACACTTGTACAATACAACGCATTTTAGGTTATTCAATGCCATCGTACGTCGTTAGTGCTTGCCTTGCTGGTATTGCCTGTCGTTACGATGGCAATAATAATTTATGCGAGCCCGTGGTAAAGCTTGTAAAAGAGGGTAGAGCCTTGGCTCTTTGCCCCGAAGTGCTAGGCGGCTTAACAATTCCGCGAATACCTTGTGAAATTCAGGGTGATTTAGTGCTTGATGCCAAGGGCAATGATTGTACTTCACAATTTATAAAAGGTGCTGAAAAAGCTCTTAAACTTAGCCTTGAAGCAGGATGCTACAAGGCTATTTTAAAATCTCGCTCTCCATCATGTGGGCGTGATGTTATTTATGATGGCACCTTTTCTCGCAACCTTGTGCAAGGGCAGGGTATTTTTGCTAAGCTTTTACAAGAAAATGGTTTTGAAATATTAACCGAAGAAGATTTTAATAAACTTGAGTTATAAAAATCATGTGTAAATTTAGCTTATATTTTTTTGAATAATATGATGCATGCATTATTCATAAATGTCCATTATCATATTAACTTTATAAAACTTCTTTGATTCAACTAAAATAAATTAAGGACAGTCATATGCCTGTAACTACCTTAACTCACCCACTTGTAAAGCAACGCTTAGGGCAATTGCGCTCCCGTCCTGCTAATCCTGTTTTTCGTAATTATGTTAGAGATTTGTGCAGATGTTTAGCTTATGAAGCTATTGGGAATTTTGCATTGAAAGATGAAGTCGTGCAAGGATTTGCTGGTAGTGTAAACATTCAAAATTTTAAGCACAAAACACCAACTGCTGTACCAATTTTAAGAGCAGGGCTTGGTATGCTTGATGGCTTTTTGGATATTTTCCCAGATGCTCCAGTTAGCACTGTGGGTATTTTTAGAAATGAAGAAACACTTGAACCTGTTAGTTATTACGATAAATTAGTGGCTGATATTCATGAGCGTGATGCCTTTATTCTTGACCCTATGTTAGCCACTGGTGGTAGTGTTAATGCCACAATAAAATTACTTAAAGAGGCTAAATGTCAAAATATTTATGCTCTTTTTATAGTTGCCTCAGCCAAGGGTGTTGAAACTGTGCATGAGCTTTATCCTGATGTGAATATTTATACTTGCAGTATAGATTCAGAGCTTAATGATAAGGGTTATATTGTGCCAGGTCTTGGTGATGCTGGAGACTTGATTTTTGGCACGTATTAGCTGTTTTAAGGTAGAACAATCAGATTAACTATAACCAATTCACTTTGTCTACGCGCAATCGTAAAAACGATATTATAAATAATAATAAGCTAAGCGCAGGCTAAAAATTATAAATAGCCGACGCTGAAAAACAGTTAAAACCACTAAAATAATAATATTTCAATCAAAATATTCTAATAAAATTGCCAGAAAAAAGGGTGTGTAGCATACTTTTTT
>CAYJCI010000373.1:0-1684 GCA_964368595.1 uncultured Desulfovibrionaceae bacterium | reverse complement strand
GAGTCCCGTTATCCTGGCTTCTACTACAGAGCCGACTTCATGGGTCTTGACGACGGCAAGTGGAAGTGCTTCGTTAACTCCAAGTACGACCCCAAGACTGGCGAAACAAAGCTATTCAAAAAGCCGTACTACCAAATCATTCCTGACTAGTCAGGATATATATGGGATGCCCCCTTGGGGGCATCCCCATTCAAAAAATCCGCATACGCGGTATGTTTAAGCTTAAAATAGTTTAAGTTTACGCAAAAACAGGGTATCCTCGTTGTGAGGCATCCCCCTATCATCCACAGATGATAGAAAACAGCGATCATGGGGGTGACCGTATTTAGGGTCGCCTTTTTTTCTTCCACGCTGATTTCAGACACGGGGCATAATTGTTATGTCCAGTGTCAAAATCAGTGTGTGAATATTAACGCAGGGAGGATATTACGGATGTCCAACTCCATCCTCGTCGTGGGCGGCGGCTTTTCAGGCCTAACAGCTGCCATAGAAGCGGCGGAACTGGGCTATCAAGTCTACATTGTAGAAAAAAGCCCCTTTCTTGGCGGTAGAGTGGCGCAACTCAATAAATACTTTCCAAAACTCTGTCCCCCCTCCTGCGGTCTGGAAATTCAATTCCAACGCATCAGGAAAAACCCGCGCATCAAGTTCTTCACCTTGGCCGAGGTAGTAGAACTAAAAGGACAGAAAAACAACTATAAGGTTAAAGTCCGCATTGCACCACGCTATACAGCGTCACACAATGTTGATTTTAGTCTTTTAGAATCATCTTTGGAAGGTGAAACATCTAACGAATTTGAATTTGGTCTTTCAAAGCGTAAGGCACTTTATCGTTCTATGCCTTTTGCATATCCAGGGCGTTATGTCCTTGATCCTAGCACTTTATCAAAAGCTGATAGTGCTAAGGTTAGTGGCCAGCAATTCCTTGATTTGGAAGAAGCTGAAAAGACCATTGAATTAGAAGTAGGTTCTGTTGTCATTGCTACAGGCTGGAAGCCTTATGACATGAAAAACCTAACTAATCTTGGTGGCGGAAGCATTCCTAACTGCGTATCCAATATGCAATTAGAGCGTCTTGCCTCGCCCTTTGGCCCAACCTCTGGTAAGATTGCTCGTCCTAGTGATGGGCGTGTACCGCAAAACGTGGCCTTTGTGCAATGTGCTGGTTCGCGTGACCAAAACCACTTAAATTACTGTTCATATATTTGCTGTATGGCCTCGCTCAAGCAAGCACAATACTTGGCTGAGCAAAATCCTGACGTGCAAATTACCATATTCTACATTGACCTTCGCACACCGGGTCGCTACATGAAAGTACTTGAAAAAGTACAAGCTTTCCCCAACGTAAAATTCGTTAAGGGCAAAGTTGCCGATGCTAAGGAATTGGAAAATGGCAATGTTGAACTTACTGTTGAAGACGCCATACGTGGCGAAAAGATGACCCTAACCTATGACATGGCTGTTCTTGCAACTGGTATGCAACCATCACTAGTTGGTGAAAAGTTGCCACTTCCTGTTGCTATTGATGAAGACGGCTTTGTTATAAATGGTGAAGAGGCTGGCATCTTTACTGCCGGTTGTGCTCAGATGCCTCTTGATGTCATGCGTTCTGCACAGTCTGGAACCTCTGCTGCCATGAAGGCAGTACAAACGGTTAAAGGGGGTAGCTAAGCATGGCCACAAA
>CAYJCI010000372.1:0-1694 GCA_964368595.1 uncultured Desulfovibrionaceae bacterium | reverse complement strand
CACGAACATCACTACAGATATTAGAATTATATTTTTAATAATTTTAAGCATATATTTAATTTTCAACAATTATCATAAATTAACACTAAGAACCTAGCATAAGTTCACGTAAAATACAATTGCAAAGGCAGTAAAAATTCAAAACCATTCAAATCAAGATGAGTTAAACAATCGAAATTATTATTTTTTAATAAACTGCTATTAAATCAATTCATAAAGATAGTATGAAATTTCAATTTTTTTATTTTGATTTATAAACATGCTATTATTGCAATAAACAGCTTAAAAAAAGTATTTTAGTGGGATTTCATCAAAGAAAAAGCGGCATGAATTGCTCCATGCCGCTTAAATTTTTCATCATAAAATAATTAATTTTATTTCATGGCGCCTTTTTCTTTCAAGTACTTTTCAGCACCTGGGTGGAAAGGAATGGTGATACCATCGGTAGCACGATCAAGTTTAATTTCAGCACCCTTGTTGTGGGCTTTAGCAATATCACCAACATTGTCAAACAATGCTTTGGTGATTAAGTAAGCATCTTCGTCAGACATATCTTTGTTTACAACTAAGATAGCTTGAACTGACAAGGTAGGAACTGCTTTGTCTTGACCTTTATAAGTACCAGCTGGGATAGCGTCTTGTACAAGGTAAGGGAACTTTTTAACAACTTCTGCGGCTTTTGGACCATCAATAGGTACAAACACTACGTCTTGAGCAGTAGTGATATCTTGAATAGCAGGAGCTGGTGTACCAATTGAGAATACAAAGCCGTCAAGCGCACGGTCTTTGAATTGGTCTGCAGTTTCGCCATAAGGTAGGAATACAGGCTCTACGTTTTTGTAGTTTAAGCCATAAAATTCAAACATTTGACGACAGTTAGCTTCGTTACCGCTACCACGAGCACCAACAGAAACTTTTTTGCCTTTGAAATCTTCAAGTTTTTTCACGCCGCTATCTTGGCTAGCTACAACGTGAACATATTCAGGATAAAGACGAGCAATGGCGCGAACACCTTCAAGCTTATCTTTGAAAGGAGCAATGCCGTTATAAGCAGAGTGAGCGATGTCATTTTGCAAAATGGCAAGGTCTACTTCTTTAGCTTGGATTAAACGCATATTTTCGCCAGAAGCACCAGTGGTTTGAGCGGTTACAGAAAATGCGCCGTCAGATTTTGTGCTAAGCACTTGGCTGATTGCTCCACCTAGTGGATAATACACACCAGCAGTACCACCGGTACCCATGGTGAGGTGTTTAGTAGATGCGGCAAATGCCACAGAGGAAGCTAGCACTAAGGCAGCTGCCAAGGAAAGAAATAAAGCACGTTTCATGAATACTCTCCTCAAATGCAAGGTTAAAAAATGACCACATGAAATCACAACAAAACGTCATTGTTGTACTCAATTTCATGAATTACTTGTCAACTCAAAGGCAGTATAGCCAAATTTATCAGCCTAGGCAAGATTTAAAATATATACTTGTATAGTTAAATAATTTAATTGTAATTTATCAATTTTTTCATAATTGAAGATGACACTTGACCAAAATATCATGAAAGTATATTGTGCACATCTGTTACGCGCCCGTAGCTCAGTTGGATAGAGCAGGAGCCTTCTAAGCTCTTGGTCGGGAGTTCGACTCTTCCCGGGCGCGCCATAAAATTCAAGGGCTTACGTTTATAACGTTAGCCCTTTTTT
>CAYJCI010000371.1:0-1695 GCA_964368595.1 uncultured Desulfovibrionaceae bacterium | reverse complement strand
CACGAACATCACTACAGATATTAGAATTATATTTTTAATAATTTTAAGCATATATATAATTTTCAACAATTATCATAAATTAACACCAAGAACCTAGCATAAGTTGACGTAAAATACAATTGCAAAGGCTGTAAAAATTCAAAGCCATTCAAAGCAAGATGAATTAACCATTCAAAATTATTATCTTTTAATAAATTGATATTAAATCAATTCATAAAGATAGTATTAAATTTTAACTTTTTTATTTTAATTTATAAACATGCTATTATTGTAATAAATAGCTTAAAAAAAAGTATTTTGGTGGGATTTCATCAAAGAAAAAGCGGCATGAATTGCTCCATGCCGCTTAAATTTTTCATCATAAAATAATTAATTTTATTTCATGGCGCCTTTTTCTTTCAAGTACTTTTCAGCACCTGGGTGGAAAGGAATGGTGATACCATCGGTAGCACGATCAAGTTTAATTTCAGCACCCTTGTTGTGGGCTTTAGCAATATCACCAACATTGTCAAACAATGCTTTGGTGATTAAGTAAGCATCTTCGTCAGACATATCTTTGTTTACAACTAAGATAGCTTGAACTGACAAGGTAGGAACTGCTTTGTCTTGACCTTTATAAGTACCAGCTGGGATAGCGTCTTGTACAAGGTAAGGGAACTTTTTAACAACTTCTGCGGCTTTTGGACCATCAATAGGTACAAACACTACGTCTTGAGCAGTAGTGATATCTTGAATAGCAGGAGCTGGTGTACCAATTGAGAATACAAAGCCGTCAAGCGCACGGTCTTTGAATTGGTCTGCAGTTTCGCCATAAGGTAGGAATACAGGCTCTACGTTTTTGTAGTTTAAGCCATAAAATTCAAACATTTGACGACAGTTAGCTTCGTTACCGCTACCACGAGCACCAACAGAAACTTTTTTGCCTTTGAAATCTTCAAGTTTTTTCACGCCGCTATCTTGGCTAGCTACAACGTGAACATATTCAGGATAAAGACGAGCAATGGCGCGAACACCTTCAAGCTTATCTTTGAAAGGAGCAATGCCGTTATAAGCAGAGTGAGCGATGTCATTTTGCAAAATGGCAAGGTCTACTTCTTTAGCTTGGATTAAACGCATATTTTCGCCAGAAGCACCAGTGGTTTGAGCGGTTACAGAAAATGCGCCGTCAGATTTTGTGCTAAGCACTTGGCTGATTGCTCCACCTAGTGGATAATACACACCAGCAGTACCACCGGTACCCATGGTGAGGTGTTTAGTAGATGCGGCAAATGCCACAGAGGAAGCTAGCACTAAGGCAGCTGCCAAGGAAAGAAATAAAGCACGTTTCATGAATACTCTCCTCAAATGCAAGGTTAAAAAATGACCACATGAAATCACAACAAAACGTCATTGTTGTACTCAATTTCATGAATTACTTGTCAACTCAAAGGCAGTATAGCCAAATTTATCAGCCTAGGCAAGATTTAAAATATATACTTGTATAGTTAAATAATTTAATTGTAATTTATCAATTTTTTCATAATTGAAGATGACACTTGACCAAAATATCATGAAAGTATATTGTGCACATCTGTTACGCGCCCGTAGCTCAGTTGGATAGAGCAGGAGCCTTCTAAGCTCTTGGTCGGGGGTTCGACTCCTCCCGGGCGCGCCATAAAATTCAAGGGCTTACGTTTATAACGTTAGCCCTTTTTT
>CAYJCI010000370.1:0-1696 GCA_964368595.1 uncultured Desulfovibrionaceae bacterium | reverse complement strand
GCGGAGTTAAAGAACAAACCGCAAGCTTGCATGCTAAGTTATTAGCTGAATATGGTTATGTAGCTCTTGCTTATGATGCTGCTTTTTATGGTGAAAGTGGGGGCGTTGTGCGTAATACTGAGTCCCCTGACATGCGTGTGGAAGACTTTAATGCCTCTGTGGACTATTTAAGTAATTTACAATATGTAGATCCCAATCGTATCGGTATCTTAGGCCTTTGCGGTGGCGGAGGCTATGCCATTGCCGCAGCCAAAATTGACCCAAGAATTAAAGCCATGGCTACTGTAAGCTATGTTGAGATGGGCGAGCGTACGCGCAACCAATCCGTAGCTCCCAATAAAGTACTTTCTGTGGAAGAACGTCAAAAAGTGCTTAAAACCATTGCTGACCAACGCACAAAAGATTTTGCTGCAAATAAGACTCATTATGTAAGCAATATCCCAACCAAGGGCCCGCATGAGTTTTATAAATACTATCGTACAGAGCGTGGCCAACATGCACGTGCGACTACAGATTATGCTCTTGCTGGTAATGCAGGTTTGATGAATTTTTATCCATTAGAAGGCATTGAGCTGATTTCACCTCGTCCAATACTCTTTATCATTGGTGAAAATTCTCTGACCCCAAAAAAGCCAAAGGAAGAAGCCCCCACTGGGCATTTTAGCCAAGTAGCTTATGATAAAGCATTAGAGCCTAAAGAGTTATTTGTTGTTCCCAATGCAAGCCATGTGGATTTGTATGATAATTTGGAATACATGAAGGTAAGCATTGACAAGCTAGATAAATTTTTTGCAAAATATCTAAAATAAAAACTGAATGAGGAAAAAACTATGTCAAAAAAATTAATCGTAATTACTGGCGCAAGCTCTGGTTTTGGTAAAGCATTGGCTTTAGAATTTAATAAAGCTGGTTATCCGCTTTTACTTCTTGCAAGACGTATTGAATTGCTCGAAGCCATGAAGTTAGAAAATACCATGTGCGAAAAAGTGGATGTTACAGATAAAGATGCTTTTGAAAAGGCCGTGCGTAAAGCAGAGGCCGTATACGGCAAGACTGATTTATTAATCAACAACGCTGGTGTTATGCTACTAGGTAGCATTGAAACTCAAGATGCAAATGAATGGAAAACCATGCTTGACGTAAACGTTATGGGCGTACTTAATGGCATGCAAATTGTGACCAATGACATGAAAGAAAGTAAGTGCGGCACAATTATCAATATTTCTTCCATTGCAGGCGTTAAAGCCTTCCCAGCCCATGCTGCCTATTGCGCCACTAAATATGGCGTAGTTGGTCTTTCAGAAGTGGCTCGCAATGAACTTGCTCCATACAATATTAGAGTAATGCGCATTTGCCCAGGCGCCGTTGCAACTGAGTTATTAAGCCACACCACAAGTGATGACATTAAAGCTGGTTATGCTGAATGGAGCAAAGCCACAGGCATTGGCAGCATTACAGCAGAGCACGTTGCTCAAACCATTAAGTTTGCTTATGAATTACCACAAGGTGTAAATTTACGTGAGATTCAATTGGCAGATACCAGACAAGACGCATAATCTCAAATTATAATGATGCTTAAAATGGCAAGGGCAAAAGCTCTTGCCATTTTTCATTTCTGGCTTGCCAAAATATTAATCTCAATAATTAGTGATGGAAAATTGTTTCACTATCATTTAGTATACACGCAGACAAAGTA
>CAYJCI010000369.1:0-1698 GCA_964368595.1 uncultured Desulfovibrionaceae bacterium | reverse complement strand
GTTTTGTATATGCTGGTCAGGGCTTGTATGATGCTTATCACACTGGTCGTGGCACGGTTAAAATGCGCGGCAGGGTTGAGATTGAAGAGCGCAAAAAGGGAATGCAATCCATCATTATTAAAGAAATACCTTATGGTTTAAATAAATCTAGCTTGGTGGAAAAGATTGCAGCTTTAGTCCATGAGCGTAAGATTGATGGTATTTCTGACTTGCGGGATGAATCAGACCGCAAGGGCATACGCATAGTTGTTGAATTAAAGCGCGGTATCATTCCTGATATTGTGGTGAATTCATTATATAAATTTACTCCACTTGAAAGTAGCTTCGGTATTAATATGCTTGCGGTTGTGGATAATAGACCGCAACTCCTCAACTTAAAATCTGCTTTGCGTTGCTTCCTTGAGCATAGAAGAGAAGTAATTATAAGACGTACGCGTTATGATTTAAGTAAGGCTGAAGCTAGAGCACATATTTTAGAGGGTTTACGCATAGCCCTTGATAATATTGATGAAATTGTAGCATTAATACGTGCATCAAGTACGCCTGATGAAGCTCGTACTCGCTTGATGGAGCGTTTTTCATTAAGTGAAATTCAAGCCAAAGCAATTTTGGAAATGCGTTTACAAAGATTGACTGGCTTGCAACGTGAAGAGCTTTTAGCAGAATATAAAGAGATACTTGAAAAAATCGAATATTATAAATCAATTCTTGGTAATGTTGAAGTATTGCGTGGTGTTATTAAAGATGAAATTGAACACATTCGTGATACTTTTGCTACAAAGCGCCGTACTGAAGTTTTGACTGACGCACTTGTTGGTATTGATATTGAAGATTTGATACCAGATGAAGAAGTGGTTATTACTCTTTCACGGCGTGGTTATATGAAGCGTACTACGCTTGATAACTATCAACAGCAACGCAGGGGTGGTAAGGGTATTGCGGCACTTAACACATCAGAAGATGATTACGTGCAGGAATTCTTAACCACTACAAATCATCAATATTTATTATTATTTACCAATAAAGGCCGCATGCATCAACTCAAGGTACACCAAGTGCCAGAGGGTAGCCGCATAGCCAAGGGTATGCACATAGCAAACTTATTGCCGCTTGAGGAAAATGAGTGGGTAACAACTGTACTAACTGTGCGTGAATTTGCAGAAGATAAATATTTCTTATTTGTAACACGTAGGGGTATGGTCAAGCGTTCATCTGCCTCACTTTACGCTAAGTGCCGCAAAACTGGTCTTATGGCTGTTGGTTTGCGTGATGATGATGAGCTTGTGGTTGTTAGACCTGTGCGTGAAGAAAGCCACATTGCGCTTGCCACAGCGCATGGTTTTGCCATTCGTTTCTCTTGCATGGATGTAAGGCCCATGGGTCGTACAGCAACTGGTGTTAAGGGTGTTGCTTTACGCCGCGAGGACTCAGTTGTGGCTTGTGTAATCTTAAAGCAAGACGACCAAACTACTGAAATTATGTCCATATCCAGTAATGGTTATGGTAAACGTACTAGTGTTGAGCTATATCGCTTACAATCTCGTGGTGGTAAGGGTATAATTAACTTTAAGGTATCTCCAAAAACTGGTCATGTGGTAGGTGCTATGCCTGTGCATGATGAGGATGGCTTGGTATTGTTAACCTCCGCCAATAAGATTGTTCGTATTGGTGTTGAGGATGTTCGCAGTAAGGGCCGAG
>CAYJCI010000368.1:0-1701 GCA_964368595.1 uncultured Desulfovibrionaceae bacterium | reverse complement strand
TTTTTTTAGTTTAATTTCCTAAAATTTTTCTAAAAATTTTCTTGAAAAAAAGCCAAAAGCATAGCATTCTATGGGTATAACATGTTGCAATGCAGCAACAATCACATATAAGCAAAAAATATTCATTTATTACAAATGATTGCTTATTTAATTAGCGTTTATAGGGAGAATGTTGTGGAATTTAGTTTTTATTCAATGATTGCACAGGCAAGCCTTGTGGCTCAATGTGTATTAGCTTTACTTGTGCTTATGTCTGTTGGTAGTTGGGCTTTGATGATTCAAAAATGGTTTGTACTTGGAGCTGCAAAAAACAAAGCCAATAGTGGACTTGCCCGCTTTGAACAAGCGAAAGATTTGCGTGAAGCTGTTCAATCTCTCGGTGCTGACCCATCATCTCCCCTCTACTTTGTAGCCCATCAAGGCGTTGTAGAATTTAATAAATCTAAAGAAATGGGTAATACTACAGAAATTGTAGTAGATAACGTCAACCGCTCTCTTACTCAAGGTGTGACAACTGAGCTTAGCCGCCTGCAAGGTGGCCTTGCTCTACTAGCAACAACAGCCAATACAGCACCATTTATCGGTTTATTTGGTACCGTTTGGGGTATTATGAACTCATTTCACTCCATTGGCCTTTTGAAATCCGCCTCCCTTGCCACTGTTGCGCCTGGTATTTCTGAAGCATTGGTAGCAACGGCCATTGGCCTTGCTGTAGCTGTACCTGCCACAGTGGGTTATAATATTTTTCTTGGTAAATTAAGTGAAGTGGAAACCAAACTTTCAAACTTTGCTGGCGTTTTCTTAAATCGTGCTCAACGTGAATTAAATGCCCAGCGTCCAGCCCCGCAAAAACCTCAAAACACAGGTAGTTAATATGGGTGCTAATATTGGAAATAAGGGCGGCTTTGTTGCTGATATTAACGTAACGCCATTTGTTGACGTTATGCTTGTATTGCTTATCATTTTCATGGTGGCAGCCCCCATGATGAGCGAGGGGCTTGAAGTTGACCTCCCCCAAACCAAGCAAGTGGAAGTTTTGCCAACAGAGGTTGACCATCTAGTATTAACAGTGCGCAAAGATGGAACTATCTTTCTTGATGAATACAAAGTTACCCTAGATGAACTTGAAGGTTACTTGCTAACCCTTGTTAAAGAAAAAGACAAAGGCCTTTTTTTACAAGCAGATAAAGAAGTACCCTACGGTGTTGTAGTGGACATCATGGGTCAAATCAAGGCCGCTGGCATTGATAAATTAGGGGTTGTAGCAACGCGCGGCGATGCACCAGCATCAGCTCCAGCACAAGGAAAATAAAATTCCATGCATTTTCTTGCTTATATTCTTTCCCTAACTCTGCATTGCGCGCTTATCTTGGGCATATACTTTTGGCCTGCAGCGCCGCTTATGAAGATTGATCAAGCGCCTGTGCTTATTTCTTTGGTGGAAGGCGACCTTGGTGGCAATCGTGCACCGTCGCCCATACTTGGGCCGCAAGGTGCCGAAGGGCAAAAAATTGCCCCTTCATTACCAGAGCCAAAAGCTAAAGAAGCTCCGCCGCTTACACCTGAAACTGCGGCAACACCCATTGCTAAACCTAAGGAAGAACCTAAAAAACCTGAACCTGCAAAAAAGCCTGAACCTGAAAAAAAACCAGAACCAAAGCCTGTGCCTGACCCAGAAATTGCGAAAAAAGCCGAAGAAGC
>CAYJCI010000367.1:0-1709 GCA_964368595.1 uncultured Desulfovibrionaceae bacterium | reverse complement strand
GTAGTAAAGTCCACGCTACCAAGATTGCCAATATTAAGCGTAAGTGTGGCCCCAGTCATATTTAATGTGTTATTAGCAGCACTAGTACTAAGGGTATGGCTAGCCATATTCATGGTTGAACCACTTGCTAAGGTAAGCGTGCCTTCATCTAACTTAACATTTGCCCCTGCATTCCAAGTGCCGTTGCTTGCAAGTGTGAGTTTGCCACCAGTCGGGCCTGAATAGTCGTAAATTGTTACAGCAGTAGTATTGCTAATGGTTGATGCTGAAAGTGTACCAGTACCTGCAATTGATACTGTACCACCAAGGTTTAAAGAGTCTACCGTGACAGTGTTACCTGTCATGCCTATTCTGCCTTCATTTTTTAAAGTAAAGCTAGAAAGATTTAAATTTGCAAAAGTCGACAATGCTGAATCATTATCAACAACAATGCCACCTTGGCTAGTGAAAGTACTGCCAGAGTTAATTGTAAATGAAGCACCATTAAGAATCTTGGTTGTGCCTGTAACGGTGACAGTTTGAGCATTAGACTCACCGTGAGCATTTTTAGTATCATCCCCAAGCTCATCTAAAATCAAATCACCCTGAATTTTTCCACCAATGTCATCTTGTCGAAATCGACCAAGGGAAATAGTACCATGTGTTACAGTAATATCGCCTTTGCTAAAGTCAACACCCCCACTACCAGTAAGGACTAATCCACCATTAGAAATGGTGCTAGCTGAAGTGCCATCTCTATTTTGCTCAATACCAGCAAAGGTACTTATGTTAGCAAGAGAATAATCACCTGCTGCAATGACTAAGTCTGGCATGGTCAGGCCACCAACAGGAATATTACTTAAAGACATATATTGCCCATAGCCTTCGATGGTAATATTTCCAGTAAAGCCGTTAAGTGCAGTTGCGATTTGTGTAATAAGTTCATGATAATTATCAAGCAAAGTGATGTCTGTAAGGCCAGTTTTTAGCTCAAGATCTGAAGTGTCTGTGCCTGTAAGTGTTCCTGCCATATCAGAATTTTCTACAAAGCTAGCATCATAGCCATTTAAATTTACAATACCAAAATCAGCTAGATTTGATGTAAGTGTATTATAAGAAATATCAAGTCTTGCACCAGAATTTATTTTAAGCGTGCCTTCTGTGGTGTTCAAGTCATCATTTAGTTTCCAAATGCCAGTGCCGCCTATGCTTAAAGTACCACCAAATATGTTTAAAGCAGAAGAACTTAGAGTTTTGGTGCCAGTACCTGCAAGGGTTAAACTGCCGCTATGAAGATCAACTGTTCCCCAAGAGTTAACAGCACTAGCAAGAGTCAATCCAGCACCAATAATATTCAATGTGCCACTGCTGACAAACGCTGCTGTTGCGTTTTTGAAAGTTAAATTACCAGCAGTAACATTGAGCACGGCAGCAGCTTTTATATCGATACTTGCGTCAAGTTCTAGATCAATCGTTGAACTTAGCGTCGACTCACCGCTTACATTCAATGCCGCACTGCCAATGCTGCCGCTAGTTATGCTACTATCAGCATGCGTAAAGCTTCCAAAATTTAGAGTTGAAGTATTAAGGTTGACACTAGCTACATTTGTAAATTCATTATTTAGGTTGAAAGTGTTACCACCATTAATATTAATTCCAGTACTATCGTCAGAAGAAAATTCAACAGTATCATTAAGGGTTATATTATGCTTGCTGACATCAAATGTAAG
>CAYJCI010000366.1:0-1714 GCA_964368595.1 uncultured Desulfovibrionaceae bacterium | reverse complement strand
AAGAGATTCGAACTCCTGGCCTACAGGTTCGTAGGCGGTGAAAAGTGGTTTTTTGAGCTTTCACAGTTTTTAACGTTATACCACAAAATGCTTGACAATTATCTGAAATAATATTATATTTTAGTCATTAAATTTCACTCACTTTCACGAGTTATTCTGTTGTGTCATCGGGAAAGGTAGTACAAAGGTAGTACAAAAAAGGTGGGGGTAAAATGGCTAGCAAGTGGATTACAGCGACAAAAGGCATTCGTTATAGAGAGCATGAAAGCCGTAAACATGGCAAAAAATTTGACCGTTACTATGTGCTTCAATATAAGCGTGACGGCAAAGTCTATAATGAGGCCGTAGGTTGGGGGAGTGACGGCATAACCCAAGCCGAGTGCGAACGTATTCTTAGTATGTTGCGTGACAACTGGCGTATGGGTACTGGTCCGCAGACCTTAACAGAAGTCCGTCAAGCAAACCTTGATGAACAAGCTGTCAGCAAAGAAGAAAAGCAAAAAGTTGCCTCATTAACTTTGCACGGTGTTTTTTCTGACGGCTACCTTGCCCATCAAAAAATCAAGGGCAAGAGCAGTACGACCATCAATAATGAGCAAGCCCTCATGAATAACTATATCCACCCATTTTTTGGCGAAACCTCCATATATAAAATTGGTGTAAGCAAAGTAGATGCTTTTATCGCATATCTTAATGATGCCATATCAGAGCGAACAAAAAAGCCTCTGAGCAATCAATCAAAAAAACATGCCATAAGCCTTGTTAGCCAAATTTTTACCTATGCCATATCACGCATTGATAATAACATTCAAAGCCCTATTCGATACATCACAAAACCCTCAAATGCTAATAATGCAAGAGAACGTTTTTTGACCAAGGACGAAGCACGAGAATTACTAACGGCATTGGCAGAACGGAGTAAAAATACCCATGACATGGCCTTGCTTTCCTTATTTTGCGGCTTAAGAGCAGGGGAAATTCTTAGCTTGGCTTGGGGATGCGTAAACTTTGAAGAAAAATGCCTCTTCTTGAAAGATACTAAGAATGGTGAAAATCGCCATGCCTACATGACCCCAGAAGTGGAAGCTATGCTACAAGAACGTTATGCAAACCAAGCCCTTGATGAACTTGTCTTTGGTAATGCCGAAATATCAAAGAGCTTTGAACGTACAGTCAAGGATTTAGGACTAAATGACGGACGTACAGATAGACGTGATAAAGTTGTATTCCACACATTGCGACACACTTTCGCTTCTTGGCATGCAAAGGCAGGAACACCACTTTATACCATTGGCAAGCTGCTAGGACATAAGACGTTAGCTATGACCCAACGCTATGCTCATCTTTGCCCTAGTGCTGAAAAACAAGCTGTAATGGCCTTGCATGGTGCATTGGATGAGCCGAAGCGTGCAAATGTCATTGAGATGGAACGCCGACACGCTTAAGAGGAAGATATTTAATTGTTGTCAGTTGTGACAAGCTGCCATGCCCAGAGAGCGACATTCAAGCGTGGGAAAATACGTTTCTTGCCCACGGTCATACCACCATTAGGACTTTATTTCTACTACATTTATTAGTGATAGTCTCCTTGGTAAGTTTTGCTTGTGTAGCTATGTACTAAATTTTCTAGGTAATATTGCTGTTTTCATGGTGTGCTTTTCTTGTAAAAAATTTCTTCTGTGCTTTATGCAAGCCAAGAGGAATAGCTATCCCT
>CAYJCI010000365.1:0-1716 GCA_964368595.1 uncultured Desulfovibrionaceae bacterium | reverse complement strand
GTCTGCACAGAAGGAACTACCTTTACCGGGCCTGCCGCATTGTCAACCAACAATGGGCGAAGGTCAGGGGTGATTGGAACAGTGGCTGTGCCCATGCCTATGACTTCATTTGTTGGTGTGTGTATTAAACGCATGCTAAAACGCACTTGGTCTGGAGTGATTACATAAGTTCCAGCAAGCACTGCTTGGCTTGATACATTACGCTTTGCTAGTAGGGCTGGGTCGCGAGTAAGTAGCATCTCGCCTTGTTTTTTCTGGAAATATATTTCCTTGCCTTTGCGTAATTCTTGAAATCTGTAGCCATTGGATATCATCCAGCGGCTAACCTCTTCACTCATTTGGCGAGCAAGGGCGCAAGAAACTTCAAGATTATTGATATTTACAGGCACGGTTGCCATGACCGTCACACTTTCGCGCAATTCTAGCTGGCGTTGTGCAAGCATTTCTTTAGGTACTGTAGCTGCTGTTACCCTACCCCTTTGCATCACTTGTGCATCAAGCTGCATGGCAATATCATCAGCCGCACGAGGGGCATAACCAGATACAAATGGTACAGTATTACCAGCGCAACCTTGGCTTAATAAAAGTACAAAAACTAATAAAATACTTTTTAATGTCTTCATATTATTCTCATCGTAAAGTACGGATTTGAAGGTCAACTAATTGCAATTCACGCTGCAAGGCATCACGCAGTTCAGTGGTATTGCAACTTGCAAGGGCAAGAAGAAAGTGCTGGCGCGCAAGCTCATAACGGCGTTTTTCCTTATATTCTGTTGCAAGCTCCCAATGCTCAATGACTTCTTCTGGCATATCTGTCTTAGGCCTTGATCTTGATTTATCATCAAATTCATCTACGGTCAAAGCCATGGCAGGGCTTGCAAGCGTAAAACCTACAAGAGCGCACATTAAAATTATTAATATATTTTTCATAATAAAGTCCTATTGTTATCTTTAATTACTGTACGCCGTACAAACCTTTACCCCTAGGCACAGCAGGAGAGCTTTTATAAGGAGCTGGCTGAATTTGCAAAGTTCCACTAGAAAGACCCAATTTAGGCTTTTCTGCCTCAACTTGTGCTTTAGATTTAGGCTGAGGTGGGGCAATAATTGGCATGGCTAAGCGTGTCATAAGTGGGCTATTTACAAGCACAAGCTGGCCTGTACGTAGCACCATACCATCACTTGCTCGCACTAGGCGCGCATTTACAAAAATTGCATCTTCATCATAGTGATAGGTGCCAACAATCACAGCAGCCCACTTACCATAGGTACTTACAAGACCCTGCCTTAACAAAGCAAAATCACCTTGCCCCAAGATTACATCAATATTGCCCGTAAGGCGATACTCACGCACAGGGAAGCCACGCTGATTAAATTCATAAATGAGGTTTTCCCCTAGCAAATTACCAAGGGAGCTGGTTTGGGCTTTATTATTGAGGTTAACAAATGACGAAGGCATGGCCACAAGGCCAGTAAGCAAGCTATTATCAGTGGTTGCAAGCATTTGATCTGCAAGCTCACGCACTTTTAACTTAAACTCTTGAGCATTTATATACTCAGGAGAGTCGGCATTGGCCTCCTTGCTTCCACAACCTGCAGCAAGCAAGGCCTGCAATAGCAACATAAATAAAAGCAAACACTTAACAATATGCATAAAATCTCCCGCAGCCAAGCAACATTTGGTACAGCGTGCCTAGCTTACAAGTATATTCGGCT
>CAYJCI010000364.1:0-1727 GCA_964368595.1 uncultured Desulfovibrionaceae bacterium | reverse complement strand
CATATTGCTACCAGCAGCAACTCGTAATTCGTGTACTAAGTTAGCGGAAGAAATATTAAAAAGAACTGATGCCATAACACTTACACATGGGCCAAGCAAACGTGTTGTACGCTTACAATGTGTTGCAGGCTTTGCCCTATATCCGCAGGATATGGATAATAAGCGTATGGCCTTACCCATGTCAGAACAAGCTCACTATTTGCTACAAAAGGCACGCCAAGCCACTGATATTACTTATGAACGCAGTACATATATTAAATCTAAGCACAGCATGCAAACCAATTGCATATCGTATGCAAATATCATTTCTCAAGGTGGGCTTATTCGTGAAGTACTACCCCTTGGGCAAGTGCTTACCAATTTAGGGCGTGATATAGGCGCAAAAGAAGGCCAGCGGTTTTCCGTTTGGAGTGCAGATAATGAACGCAAAGGTGAAGTGGTATTAGTTGAGGTAAAAGACAGTAATTCCATAGCCGAATCTATTATGTACGACCCTGCTTGGCCTTTTGAGCAAGGTGATGATTTGCGCATTTCAAGCGAATCAACCCAAAAGCCACAGCAAGAAATTTTGATTGAACAACGCAGCGAAAAAACACAGAAAAATAAAGATAAAAAATCAAATTTCCTACTACAAAGCACCCTGCTTACACATTCTGATTTTCTACGCAAGCTAACTAAGGAACAAGATTTAAAAGCAAATTATGCCCTTGCCTTAGTGCGGCTAAGCCCGCCTCAGCTTGCTATCTTTGGTAATGAGCAAGAAAAGGCTATGCAAAATTTAATAGAACTATGTGCAAATGCGCATAATTCATTCAACATTTCAAATGAAAAACCTACAATTCAAGGTAGATATGGCGAAACAAGCTTAGTGTTTTTTCATGCAAATAGTACAGCAGACTCATTGTATGATTTTTACATTAAACTTGTGCAAAGCGCTGAAGAACGCAGCCTAAATGTGGCGGTGGGCCTTGCTTCGTATCCTTATTTAGAATGCAGTAAGGGTGATATTCTAGAATATTGTCATAAAGCCTTGGAGCTTGCCTTGCTATTGCCCAAGCCACAAGTGGGCGTTATGGGCTCACTTGCATTAAATATCAGTGCTGACCAACACTACAGTCGCGGCAACACTTTTGACGCTGTGGAGGAATATAAACTAGCACTCTTAGCTGACCCTAAAAATGCCATGGCTTGGAACTCATTAGGTGTTTGCATGGCTTCATTGAACCGCTTAAGTGAAGCTAGGCAATATTTCAAAGAAGCCTTAAAACTGTGGAAAAATGCCCCCAGCACAGAGCAAAATAAAAATGAATTTACGTCTACTTTATACAACCTTGGCACTGTTTGCCAAAGCTTAAAAGAGTTTCGCAGCGCCTCACGCTATTTCAAGCAATGCATTAAAAGCAATGCTGAACATTACTTTGCCCACATCCGCTTAGGCCAATTGGCAGAAACAGCAGGAAGATTTGGGCAAGCTAGGCAGTATTTTAGTACAGCTGCAAAATATGAAGATATACATAAAAATTACGGTGGTATCGCTCGTAGACATTTGGCAAGAGTTGCTTTGCGTCAACGCAAAAATGCTGAGGCCAGAGAGTTACTACATGAAGCTTTAATTCGTAACCCGCAAGATGCCATTGCCATGTCCATATTAGCTAAAATATACTTAGACAGTGGCGAGGACCCAAGCATGTCTGAAATGCTTGCTCGTAAAAGCGTAGGTTTAAGGC
>CAYJCI010000363.1:0-1743 GCA_964368595.1 uncultured Desulfovibrionaceae bacterium | reverse complement strand
GGATTTACCCTGCATGGCCTTTGGATTTTAGTGAAAAACGGGCCCAGCTTGAAAATGCTGGATATAGCTTTTTTGTGGAAATTGGCGAAAATCCACCTGCAACCTTGCCAGAAGTACGCAGAAATGGACTATTTAATTGGGATAATGATTTGTTATAAATAAATATAAATATAAATATATCTAAAAAAGGGTGGAAATATTAAAATTTCCACCCTTTAATTTTAGTAATTAATTAGTTGATGCTGAAAAATGCGTTTCCACGCATTTTTCTAGCAAGTTCATTAGAATATTTTAATTAAAAAATGTTATTTTTTTAGCAATTTTAACTGTTTTTCAGCGTCGACTAACTAATTTATATATTAGGCTTTAATAAATCTGTATTATACGAATCTAAAGGGCGAGTACCATCCATAAATTCTTTTACAATAATAATCCAATCATCAAAGGCTTGTTTGTCCTTTTTTGAAATGGGTTCAGCGCGTGGGCTCATGGCTGAAGCAGGATTAATAAATTTACCATAACGCTTAAGCCTAAAATCAAGATGAGGGCCTGTAGAATTCCCAGTGCTGCCAACATAGCCAATAATTTGGCCTTGGCGAACCTTACTACCCTTTTTCAACTTACGTGCAAAACCAGATAAATGGGAATACATGGATTCAAAGCCAGATGAATGCACAAGCATCACCTGATAACCATAGCCACCAACCCAGCCGCGTATTTTAACTGTACCGGCACCAACAGCCATAACTGGTGTTCCTTTAGGTGCACCATAATCTATGCCCAGATGCGGCCTGTAATCGCCAAAAATTGGGTGTTTGCGGCTTCTTGAATATCCAGATGTTACACGGGTAAATGATAATGGTGATTGCAATAAGACCTTTTTCAAATTATTACCAGTGCTTGAATAATAATTTTCTATTTTTTTACTGTCGTAAAATAAATATGCATTATATTCTTCATTATTATTGTTAAAGACAGCTCCAAGGGCTCGCCCATAGCCTTTAAAATCTCCTTCGCGGTAAAGTTTTTCAACCAAAATAGCAAAAGAATCATTCTCTTGAATATCCCTAATAAAATTTATTTCCCAGGCAAAAATATCTGCAATCTTAAATGCCAGTTGTGGAGTTTCTCCTGCATCATCAATAGCTTGGAATAAATTATTTTGTATATTACCTTTGATATATACTAATTTTTTTTCATAAACTATGTCTTCTAAATAAGCTCTTGGTTTTTCATCTTTTACTTCTATTATTAATTTTTCAAATTTATCAATTTCGTATTCAAATTTTAAAATACTATTTTCTTCAACATTATAAGTAATGGAGTAAGGTTGTCCTATTCTAAATTTTTTAGGTGAAAATACACCTTCAGTGGATTTAATAATTTCATGTATACGATTTGGGTTGTCAAAATAATTTATTAATTCAATGATGGTATCACCCTTATCCACAACGCCAGTCAGCGTTCTTTCAACTGGTTCATCTTCTGGAATTTCTTCGGAAGGTATAATTTCAGGATCAGTGCTTTCAACAGACAAAAATAAGTTGTTTGAAGCATCTAAATTTGGCTCAGATAAACTTTGCGAATCATGCTCAGATGTTTTGTTTTCATCTATAATTTCAGGTTGTTTTATATTTTCTTGCTGTACTTGTTTTTTTGCAAAAAAATCTTTTCCATGCTGCCAAAGCGTGTCACCCTGACTAACGAGAGCAATAATAATACCAACAACAATAATCACACCAA
>CAYJCI010000362.1:0-1759 GCA_964368595.1 uncultured Desulfovibrionaceae bacterium | reverse complement strand
ATCCTTAGTAACAGGCATGGGCTCGCCAACACCATTGCTACTTAAAGGACTGTCATTAAGGCTTGATGAGTCCATGCTAAGTGGTGCATCATCAAAAGCTGTGGGGCTTACTTGCTCAACCTTTGTATCTTCGACCGGTTCAGCCGTAGTCAGCTCACTACTTGCGTGCATGCTAAGAGGTGCTGATTCATTAACCCATGAGCTATCTTGCGTAGCATAACTGCCCTTAGCCTCACCATCTGTACTATCTAGTGAAAGGCTTAGTGGGGCTGTTTGCTCTTGCTCAGCCTCCACTTGAGAGCTTGAGGCAGCACTGTCTAAATTATCACTCACAGAAGGCTTGCTTGAATCAGATTTATCTGAGCCAAACTCAATAGCAACTGATTGCATAACCATGCTTGGGCTTTCACCAAATACCAAAGTTGGAGCTTGCTCCAAATCATTTGCGGCGTTATCTTCTTCAACTGCAGATTCTGATTTGGTATTGATACTATCTGCATCATCAGCAACTTGTTCAGCAACAGGCTTGTTTTTTGATTTTTTCACAAAAACAATTCTAGGCTTAGCCTTTGTTTCTTGAGCCTTAGTATCATCTGTACTTTCAGTATCTTTTACGTTCTCAACTTCAGCTTGAGTAGATTCACTGGCATTTACGCTCTCAGCAGGCTTCTCTTTCTTTTGCCCTAATTTTGGTTTACCAAAGGAAATTTTGGGCTTTTGCTTAGCTGGTTCTTCCTTAACGGACTCTTGCTCTACTCGTTCTTCCTCTTTTGCCTCAACTTTATTTGCAATGGGGCTATCATCAGCAACCGTTGTGTCAATTAAGGAGGTTAAGTACGCGGCGTTGCTTCTATCCCTAGTGGGTGAGATGTAAGAATCTTCGTCTTCTTGCTCGGCCTCGTCTTCGTCATTGCTCGCAATGGCAAACTTAACTTGGCTAGCATCAATACCAGGCAATAGTAAGTTATTACCCATATCTGGAGCGCCTTCAAGTTCTTCAGTTGTATTTTCAAGTGCTTCAACTTCTAGTTCTGCGACATCTGCAGCTTCTTGTTCAGCATTACTTGCTAAATCTTGAGCTTCATCATCCTTCGCAATTTCCACTTCGCTGTCAGCTACATCTTCATTTGCACTTTCAACTTGAGCTTGAGTAGATGCATTATCATCAATCAATGGATCTTCTTCACTGTCTAGCTCTGCTTCTGATACAACTTCTGTATCTTCTTTATTATCTGCCTTTAACTGGCTAGCTTCAAGCTCTTCTTCCAATTGTTTTTTGATTTCTTCTTCGTCATATTCTGCTTCTGTGCTTGTGTTTTCCCCATTTTGCAATAGCTCAACCAAGTCTTCCACATCATCAGTTGCGTTTTCAGCAATGGTATTTTCTACTTCTTCTGCATTTATTTCAGCATTTTCTGCATTTTCTTCGTCGTGTTCAATGGCGTCTTCAATATCTTCGGATATTTCTTCATCCTCTTGGGGACTTTCTGCTATGTTTTCTATTTCATCAATGTTTTCGTCAGTGTCTTCTGTTTCTGTATTTACCAGAGCTTCTTCTATGGGCTCGACTTCTTCTACCCCAGTATCTTCAACTACAGAATCTTCAACTACAGCGTTTTCTGGTTCAGATGCTTCTTGTTCAGCTTGTTCAGCATGACCCTCAGATTCTACTTTATCATTAAGGTCTATGATTTCTTCTGCGGATTCACCTTGCTCAGTTGAATATAGTTCAGGCATAGCAAGAGTTGGCATAGCATTG
>CAYJCI010000361.1:0-1761 GCA_964368595.1 uncultured Desulfovibrionaceae bacterium | reverse complement strand
TCTGACAATAAGTTGTGCCTTCCAGCGGAATTTCCACATCATCTGTGCCTTTTAAACCATCAGCAATAATAACATGGCAACCTGTGGAGAATGGAGAGTAGCCATTTTCATAAGCAGAGGTAATATGCTCCAAGGCATCCTTACGACGGCCAACATATAAAGTATTACAGTCAGTTAAAAATGGCTTGGCCTTTTGGCTTAAAAGCATATCTACTACTGTTTTAGAAAAATTAGGGCGCAAAAAGGAAAGATTGCCAGGCTCGCCAAAGTGAATTTTAATGGCTACAAATTTTCCATTGGCATCCATTGTTTGCATGCCAGCTTTACGAATGAGCTTTTTTAGCTTCATTTGTAGGCTTGTGCCTACTTTACATCGCATGTCAGTGAAAAATACTTTAGATTTTTCCATATTAGCTCCTGATTTAATAATATTTTATGCACAGAAACAGTGCGAAACGTTTACGAAATTATAAACACCAAGTCAAATGGAAGATGCCCCAACCTCTCTGGATAATGCGTTAAAAAAGCATTGGATGCAATAAAGTAATAAACGTAATTCGTTCAAAATGGGTAAGAGGCGAGGAAGACGAAGTTTTTAGCAGAGCGGAATTTATCTAAACATAAATGACCGGAGCAAAAAACGAGTCTGACGAAGCATGTTCCCCTTTTCAACGCATTACATTATCCGCCGAGATAGGCTTCCTTAACTTTAGGATTAGCTAAAAGCTCCTCACCACTTCCTTCAAGCACAATGCGCCCAACTTCCAAAATATAAGCATAATTTGCAATGGAAAGAGCAGCAAAAGCATTTTGCTCAACCAATAGAACAGTCATGCCTTCTTGGTTAATTTTCACAATAATATTAAATATTTCTTTAACTAACAGAGGAGCAAGACCAAGGGAAGGTTCATCAAGCATTAGCAAGTCTGGCTTACTCATAAGGGCACGCCCAACAGCAAGCATTTGTTGCTCGCCACCGGATAATGTACCGCCTTTTTGCCAAAGACGCTCTTTAAGCCTTGGGAATAATGAATAAACCCAATCCATATCATCGGCAATGCCTTCTTTGTCATTGCGGCTATATGCACCAAGTTGTAAATTTTCTTCAACAGTTAGATGTGGTAAAATTCTTCGCCCTTCAGGAGAAAGTGAGATACCATGCCTAACCATTGCTTCAGGCAAAAGGCCACGTAAAGAAATGGGGCTTGAATTTTCATGGCGATTATATAAAATTTCACCACTAACATTTTTATTTAGACCAGCAATGGAACGAATAGTACTACTTTTACCAGCGCCATTAGCACCAATTAAAGTAACAATACTACCACGAGGAATATGCAAGTTAACACCCTGCACAGCCTCAATGCCGCCATAACGTACTTTTAAATCATTTATTTTTAACATATTACAAAACCCTTTCGTATGACGCTTGGTCGCTTGGACTGCCACGTCGCCCTTCGTTCCTAGGCTCTCTTCGCAGTGACCGGTGCGCTAAATGCAATTTGCAATTAATTCAAAAATTTTTCAGCAATAAGTCCAAAAAATATCTTAGGCGATGAGTTCAAAAAGGGGAAGATGCAAGGAAGATAAGATTTTTGAGAGGGGAGTTGGGTCTTTCCCCAATGACCTGACCAAAAATCTTATTTGACGAAGTCAGGTTACCCTTTTTCAACTCATCGCCCTAAACAGCGTCTTCACCAAGATACGCCTTAATAACATCAGGGTTATTGCGAATACTATCTGGCTCACCTTCAGCAATTA
>CAYJCI010000360.1:0-1781 GCA_964368595.1 uncultured Desulfovibrionaceae bacterium | reverse complement strand
AGCTAAGTTTTTTTCTAATGACTGGCTTTGGCATTTCATGCATTTTTTCAAAAAAATGGATGATGACCTTGGGCAAATGTTTCTTGGCTTTTAATTGGCGTAAATAGCGCTCATAATCAACATTAAGCATATATTTTAATCCTTAGGTTTTGCTATGGAATTGTGTTAATTAATATATGCGCCTATTAAACCTTTTAAGTGTTTAGGGCAAGCGAAATCTATATTTAAATTTTATGGTATGAAGTATGGAGAAGGGCGTAAAAAAACCGCCCCAATGAACCATTGGGGCGGCATATATTACTTAACGTCAACTACAGTGACTTTACCGGTTTCAGCGTGCAACACGTGCACGGCGCAACCTAGTCATGGATCAAAGGAGCGTATTAAACGCCCCACGTTGACTGGGTTTGCTACGTCTGGAACTTCAACACCAATAAGTGCTTGTTCCACTGGACCGCGAACACCCTTGTCATCACGAGGGCAGCAGTTCCAAATGGTAGCAGATACGATTTGATAGTTATCAATCTTTTGATCTTTAACATTCAAATAGTGGATTAATGAACCACGTGGGGCTTCTGCACAAGCATAGCCTTCAGCAGTCATTGGGATCTCAAAGTTGGTCCAAGTTTCTTCGCCAGCTTTAATTTCTTTAAGCCACTTTTGAACTTGGTCAGCAATAAGAGCTGTTTCTTCAGCACGAGCAACGTGACGGCCCATGATGGAGAATACAAGGTTTTCACCAAGGTCACGGAAGTTCTTGACGTCAACGCCAAAGTTCTTCTTAAGAAGCTCACGGCCTACTTTAGATACAGGTGGGTTAGTAATCCACATGCGAGCAGCAGGACCAGCTTCTACTGGATGACCGTCATAGCGAGGAGCTTTTACAAAGCTGTAAGCACCCTTTTTGTCAACATCAGGAACGGTAACACCTGCTTCGAAGTGTTTGCCAGTGCCTTTGTCGTCGAACCAAGAATATTTTACATCTTCTGTAACTTTCTTAGGATCAAAAGGTACGTCCTTGCCATTGATGTAAACACCTGGCTTTAACAAGAAGTCTTTGCCTTCGTTATCCAATTGGAAAACACCAAAGCATGAGCAGTTCTTGTGGCCTTGGCCTTGCTTAAAGAGGTCTTTATACAAGGAACCAACGGTGTACACGATTGGTAGGTACTTTTTGTAAACGAAGTCGTTTACTTTTTTGAAGCGTGCAGCATATTCAACCAAGGCTTCCTTGGTAGGAATTTCTGTAGTACCGCCAGGCACGATGCCAAGAACGTGAGGCATTCTACCACCGAAAAGGGCTACCATTTCGTGGGCGATGCGGCGTACTTCAAGAGCTTCAAGATATTGGTCTACACCCATCTTGTTAGCAGCTTCAGGTAGACGTAGGTCTGGCTTTTCCATGCGAGGGATAAATGGAGCAGTCTCCGGGCCCTTCACATAGTCAAGTGCTACTAAGTGATAGAAGTGTAGTATGTGTGATTGTAAGTAGTTAGCGCCAAGAATTAAGTTACGAGTAAGGCGTGCGTTGTTAGAAACTTTAACCTTAAATGCATTTTCTTGAGCAGCAGTTGAAACCATAGCGTGAGATGTGGGACAAACACCACAAATACGCTGTACAATTTGAGTGGCGTCACGAGGATCGCGACCCTTTAAGATGCCTTCAAAACCGCGGTACATACCACCGTGGATATGAGCATCAACCACTTTTCCATTTTCAACGACAACCTCAGCTTTGAGGTGTCCTTCAATCCTGGTGACAGGATCGATGGCTATGGTTG
>CAYJCI010000359.1:0-1797 GCA_964368595.1 uncultured Desulfovibrionaceae bacterium | reverse complement strand
TATATTCAGCACCTTCCCCACCACCAGCAAAAATATCAATACGATTTTTCTTAATTGCCCCGCCCACATCTTGAGCAAAGCCAATAGCCCTTAAAGGTTTAACACCATTTAGAGTTGGAATATTAACTCCATAGGCCACAATACTACCAAGAGGTATAAACTTTCTATCAGTGGCAAGGCTTGCCCAAGGGTCAACTACATGCCCCATAGCGCCCGTTGCGCCTTTATCGTTAAATCTAAAGAAAACATAGCTTGGATTTTCTTTAAAAATTTCCCAAATGCGGTCAGGATTATCCTTAAACCATTGTTTTTGTTCTGCTACATCTCCACGTTTAAGCAAGCCCTTTTCACGCATCACACGGCCAGAGCTAACGTATTCATGCCCATTTTGCCCAGCATAATTAACGTACACAGCATCACCATCATCAAAAACCAGCTTACCTGAGCCTTGAATTTGCAAATAATAAGCATCTACAAAACTATCAACCCACACAAGCTCAAGCCCACGCCCAGCAAGGACATTTTCTTTATCAATGGCTGTGCGACTATGATATGAGCGTTTACGTTTGCGGTATTTATCAAGCTCAGGTGGTTTTTTGTAAAGTGGTGTATAGCCAGCTTTGTAAGTGCGGCTAGCTTTGAGCACAGGCTCATAATATGATGAATACATTATATGTTCATGAATGGGTATCCAGATAAAACGCTCGGTAAATAATTGTGGATTTTTGTCTAGGCTGGGTAGCAAGGCTTCAAGCTGCTCAAGGGTATAAGCCATTTGCCCCCATGTTAATTTAAGCCCTGCTCTTTCAATGGCATAATCAGTTGACTTTTTTATTTTGACATAACGTAAACTTTTACGCAAAGTAGGGCCCAAGGATTGCCAAGAGTTAAGGTTTTGATTTTTAGGGCTTAAATGGCTTAAAAAGTATTCAGTACTTTCATCTGAACCCACCATAAACTTAGGCTCAGGTGAAACTTGCTTTGAACAAGCACTAATAAAGAGCGTAGTGCACAATAAAAATAATACAACAGGCGTAAGCATTGATTTTTTTAACATGATTTATCCACAAAATTTATGAGGTTAAAATGAGCGATTTTCCAACCGTACAAACTTGGCTTGCCCACCGTGTTTCATATGGTGAAACTGACACTATGGGCGTGCTTTACTATGCAGAATATCTACATCTTTTTGAGCGTTCCCGCAGTGAATTTATACGCACACAGGGCATGAGCTATAAGGAGGTAGAAGCACGTGGTATATTTTTACCAGTGCGTGAGGCTAAGTGCCGCTATCGCTCATCAGCTCGCTATGATGACCTTGTGTGGATTTGTGTTGGTATTGCCAAATGGGGACGTGCGTCCATTGACTTTGTATACGAAATTTACAATGAAGACAAGAGCATAATTTTGGCAGAAGGCATGACCCAACATGCTGTGGTTAATGAAAATGGTAAACCTTGCGCTGTTCCCACATGGTTAAAGGACCTTTGGAGCATGGCAGAGTAAAAACATTTTTAGATTGAGATTTGAGCAAAATTGTACAGAGAAAACAAAACTTTTTGAAGTGAGTGAGGCCTTTTGTTACTCCATTGTAGTAAAAACTCATTAAACCTACGGAGTAGCGAGCGTTAGCTCGCCGTAGAGTGAGCAAGGCAGGTCAGTGGAATTAACTTCCACTGATATAAAATATGCCGAGCGAACGCATAAATGACCTAATTTGCGTTTTAACAAGGAAAGCAAATTTTTTTGAAATGAGTTATTTCGTTAAGGGACTTCCCTAAACCTACGGAGTAGCGA
>CAYJCI010000358.1:0-1798 GCA_964368595.1 uncultured Desulfovibrionaceae bacterium | reverse complement strand
CTATACGCCTTGCGGCAGTGTATGCACCATATTATGTACAAAAATCATAATTTTATTTAAAATACTGCTAATTAAGGAGTTCTTCATGACTATTGCAATTATTATTGGCGTTATTGTGTTAATTGTTGCTCTTTGGGCCATTGCTACCGTTAATGGATTTAGAAGTAAGGAAATCAAGGTAGATGAAGCTCTATCTGGCATAGAAGTTGCCCTAACTAAGCGCTATGACTTACTAACCAAGCTCATGGATGCCAGCAAGGGCTATATGGCTCATGAAAAAGATGTACTCACAGAAATTGTGAAACTACGTGATAAAATGACAAACAATATGAATGTTTCACAAATGAATGCTGCTGAAAGTCAAATGAGTGGCATGTTTTCGCGTATTTTTGCTGTGGCTGAAGCCCACCCAGAGCTAGGCTCAAGTGAAGTTTTCATGGAGCTTCAAAGAGGCATACAAGATGCGGAGGAGCACCTTCAAGCCGCAAGAAGGTTATATAATTCTAATGTTACAATCTACAATACTGCCATTGTTATGATACCTGCTAGCTTGTTGGCTGGTGCTCGTAAGGCTAAAGATTTTTTTGAGGCAGAAAGCCAAAAAAAGAACGACGTTGCCATGAAATTTTAGGAAGAACCTAACATGGCACAACATGAAAATTTGACCGACACAGAGCTTAATTCCGTTATTCTTAAAGAAAGAAAACGCGCGCGCATAGGCATTGCTATTTGCGCACTTGGTATAATTGCAACTAGTTATTTTTATTACTATTGCAGTTCAACCATTGTTGATTTTGACATTGAGAACATGACATTTGTGCAAAATGTTATTTTTTTTGCATCTATTTTCGTTTGCATTGTTGGTTTTGCGGTGCAAATGGTAGCTAGAAGCAATGTTAAGAAAAACGTCGGTAATCAGCTTGTAGCTAGTGCTTTGCAAGAGGTTTTTGATTCAGTGGACTATGCCCCCAAGGAACGTTTATCCAGCTCTCATATTGAAGCGGCTAAGATGAACTTTCCTTTTAAGTACAATAGGATTTATGGCAGTGACCTTGTGCAAGCTACTTATAAAGGTGTTAATGTAATTATTAGTGATATTACATTGGAGGACTCAAGCCCCTCATCTGATATAGGTAGCAGTAATGACAGCACAACTGTATTTCAAGGTTTATGGATGATTTGCGATTTTAGGAAAAACCTCTCCACCGAACTTAGAATTACTGAACGTAGCAAAATCGCTCAGTCACTAAAACGGGGGGAAGTCAAAACTGACAACGAAGCATTCAATAAACAATTTTTTGTGAATACAGAAAATCCTCACGAAGCTTTCTACATCCTAACGCCACACATGATGGAATATATACAAAGCATGGATGCTAAAGCAAAGGGCGATACTTATATGTGTTTTTTGCGAGAAGGCAAAGTGCACATTGCCATTAACTCAAAGCGTAATTCATTTGAAATTAACAATTTAAATACAGATGTTCAAAAACTACGAGCGCGTTTTATCAGCGAAATTAAATATATAACTGACCTAATTGATGCACTAAGATTAGTTGATACAATCTTTGCAGAAAACATCAAGAAATGATTAACAACTTAATAAAAAACCTTTTAATTTAGCATAATCTGTAAACCCCATAGCACAGCTTGATAAGATTATGCTTTTAGCATAGAGTGAGCCGCTAAGATTGCTACATCATATATTATAAGTAATCTTTGTATTAAAAATATTCAAAATATAAAGTAATATTATGCACCTACTTGATATGGCAAAAGCCGCAGGCTGAGCAGCCAA
>CAYJCI010000357.1:0-1802 GCA_964368595.1 uncultured Desulfovibrionaceae bacterium | reverse complement strand
TTGGTGTGATTATTGTTGTTGGTATTATTATTGCTCTCGTTAGTCAGGGTGACACACTTTGGCAGCATGGAAAAGATTTTCTTGCTAAAAAACAAGTACAGCAAGAAAATATAAAACAACCTGAAAGTAAAGATGAAAACAAAATATCTGAGCATGATTCGCAAAGTTTATCTGAGTCAAATTTAGATGCTTCAAAAGATTTACCTTTGTCTGTTGAAAGCACTGATCCTGAAATTATACCTTCCGAAGAAATTCCCGAAGATGAACCAGTTGAAAGAACGCTGACTGGCGTTGTGGATAAGGGTGACACTATCATTGAATTAATAAATGATTTTGACAATCCAAATCGTATACATGAAATTATTAAATCCACTGAAGGTGTATTTTCACCTAAAAAATTTAGAATAGGACAACCTTACTCCATTACTTATAATGTTGAAGAAAATAGTATTTTAAAATTTGAATACGAAATTGATAAATTTGAAAAATTAATAATAGAAGTAAAAGATGAAAAACCAAGAGCTTATTTAGAAGACATAGTTTATGAAAAAAAATTAGTATATATCAAAGGTAATATACAAAATAATTTATTCCAAGCTATTGATGATGCAGGAGAAACTCCACAACTGGCATTTAAGATTGCAGATATTTTTGCCTGGGAAATAAATTTTATTAGGGATATTCAAGAGAATGATTCTTTTGCTATTTTGGTTGAAAAACTTTACCGCGAAGGAGATTTTAAAGGCTATGGGCGAGCCCTTGGAGCTGTCTTTAACAATAATAATGAAGAATATAATGCATATTTATTTTACGACAGTAAAAAAATAGAAAATTATTATTCAAGCACTGGTAATAATTTGAAAAAGGTCTTATTGCAATCACCATTATCATTTACCCGTGTAACATCTGGATATTCAAGAAGCCGCAAACACCCAATTTTTGGCGATTACAGGCCGCATCTGGGCATAGATTATGGTGCACCTAAAGGAACACCAGTTATGGCTGTTGGTGCCGGTACAGTTAAAATACGCGGCTGGGTTGGTGGCTATGGTTATCAGGTGATGCTTGTGCATTCATCTGGCTTTGAATCCATGTATTCCCATTTGTCTGGTTTTGCACGTAAGTTGAAAAAAGGTAGCAAGGTTCGTCAAGGCCAAATTATTGGCTATGTTGGCAGCACTGGGAATTCAACAGGCCCTCATCTTGATTTTAGGCTTAAACGTTATGGTAAATTTATTAATCCAGCTTCAGCCATGAGCCCACGCGCTGAACCTATTTCAAAAAAGGATAAACAAGCCTTTGATGATTGGATTGTTATTGTAAAAGAATTTATGGATGGTACTCGTCTTTTAGATTCTTATAGTACAGATTTATTAAAGGCTAATATATAAATTCTAATATATTAGATAGTTAATTACTAAAATCAAAGGGTGAAAATTTTAATATTTCCACCCTTTTTTGTGATGTATAAACAATGTTTTTATCAAATGTGCGCGTATATAATCCATTAACCGGCGGAGTCGCAAGCGGTAGCTTGCCGTTGAGTGAGTGAGGCACACAAGCAGAATTGCGTTGCGTGCGATTCTCGTAAGCTTCACTTCGTTCAGCTAACGGGAACGCTTCGCGCCCTTTGGGTCGAACTTCTGCTTGTATAAAATGTGCCGAACGAACGTATTAATGCCCTGTTATCCCGTACTTTTTTAGTTTATATTGTAGTAAGCTTTTGGAAATACCAAGAAGTTCTGCAGCTTTTACTTGAACAAAACCAGCTCTTGCAAGTGCTCTACGCACAACTGCGGCTT
>CAYJCI010000356.1:0-1811 GCA_964368595.1 uncultured Desulfovibrionaceae bacterium | reverse complement strand
CCACGAAGCATGTTAAATCCTTCCTAAAAAACCTTTGCAAATTCATCGCACAAAAATTTATGCAGTTTTCTTATTGTTGGTGCGTAAAAACAAGATTCACCACACTAAACCCGAACCACTAAACATCTAAGATTTGGCTTTAACTAACATAATAATTTGTGTGCCAATTCTTGTTTATTTTACAAGGCCATCAAGACAGCATAAAGCATCAAATGCATCTGCGTTAATAGAAGGCATATTGTTATATGTCAAGGGACTTATGCATTGCCCTTTCCTGCTTTTTAGATTATAGTTTGCCATGCAAGACACTACCCCCCTACGCATATGCTACACGCAAGAAGAAGCTGAAAGAATTTACCAAAACGGCCCTAGCTATGCCACTACACACTCAGCCGGAATTGATTTACGGGCCTGCATAAAAAATGAAGATTTAACCATTGAAGCTGGCGAACGCGCAACCATTCCCACTGGCATTGCCATGCAGCCACTCATGCAAAATGTGGCAGGCTTTGTTTATTCGCGTAGTGGACTTGGGGCAAAGCGCGGCTTAACGGTTGCTCAAGGCGTTGGAGTTATAGACAATGACTATAGAGGTGAAATTATGGTCATATTATTAAATACCTCCAAGGCAAAGCAAACTATAAAAAAGGGTGAACGAATTGCCCAATTAGTGTTAAAGCCCGTGTTACGGGCAAATATTGAAATTTGCGCAAGCCTTGATAGCACAGATCGCGGTGCTGGTGGCTTTGGACATACAGGCAAAAATTAAAAGCTTAATTTTGGAGTTAGCATGAGCCAACAATCTGAAAATTTTTTGAAATTAAAATCTAGAGAAGAGTCCTTACTCTGCCGCACCTATGGCAGGTACCCCATTTCTGTAATTAAAGGGCAAGGTTCATTGCTTTGGGACGTTGATGGTAAGGAGTATATTGACTTATTAACGGGGATTGCTGTGACTAGCCTTGGGCATTGCAATGCTGAGCTTGCGGATTGTGTGCAGGAGCAAGCAAAAAAATTATGGCATGTCAGCAATTTATTCTATCAAGAAGAACAGCTTGATTTGGCAGAGAAATTACTCTCTACCTGTCACATGCAAAAGGCGTTTTTTTGCAACTCTGGTGCAGAGGCTAATGAAGCCGCAATCAAACTGGCCAGAAGGTATATGCAAAAGGTTAAAAAACGTGATGCTTTTGAAATTATTACATTAAGCGGCTGCTTTCATGGGCGAACACTAGCCACAGTGGCAGCCACAGGGCAAGCCAAATTCCAAGATGGTTTTATGCCCATGCCTGCGGGCTTTGTGCAAGTACCTTGGGGTGATGTGCAAGCTTTAAGTGCGGCTATTGGCCCGCAAACAGCAGGAATTATGCTGGAAGTTATTCAAGGTGAAGGTGGCATACGCCCCATGCCTAAAGAATATATTGAAAGCATTGAAAAACTTTGCCGTGAAAAAGACATTCTCTTCATGGTGGACGAAATTCAAACTGGCCTTTGCCGTAGCGGCAAATTTTGGGCTTTTCAGCATTATGATGTGAAACCAGACATTATTAGCATGGCAAAAGCGCTTGCCAATGGCCTGCCTATGGGTGGTATACTTACAACCGACCAAGTTGCCGCTGGTTTTGAAGCTGGTAGCCATGCCACAACTTTTGGTGGTAATGCCATAGCATCTGCGGTGGCCAATAAGTGTGTTGAAATCATGTTGCGTGATAATCTTGCAGCTAGGGCCGAGCAGTTAGGTAATGATTTTAAGCTGAAAGTGCAAGCCATTGCCCAAAAATTGCCAAATACCATTAAAGAAGTGCGCGGGC
>CAYJCI010000355.1:0-1828 GCA_964368595.1 uncultured Desulfovibrionaceae bacterium | reverse complement strand
ATGCAAAAAGCGTGTGAGCAGCATGCCGTGCAATATGATACAAGAAAATTTATAACGCAAATACAAGATATTGTGGGCAGTTAAGCCTGCAAAGCTTCTTTACGTATATGCTAAGTCGCATCGCTATGAAAATGCCAAAAATATCACATCCTATGCTCCTTACTATGATTGGCGTCCTTAGTCCTATAATTATTACAAATACATATCTTTGGAATACGCTATACGCCACCACCTCTCTTTTCTATGCCGATGATGGTAACCCAATTATTGGAAATCTGGACGGATTTTTCTACCTAGCCACTGCACAAGAATATTTACAAGGTAATGTCAATGTTCCTGCTTTGGCATGGTTTACAGCAAATTTACATAAGTTCACAGGTGTTGAGCTCACTAACATCGCTTTTGTGTTGCCCGCTATCTTTTCTTTTTTATTATGTGTTTGTTATTATTTTTGGGGAAAATTATTAAATTTTTCGCCAATAATGACCTTTTGTGCGGCATTTTTTGGCTCATTTATGCCCGCATGGTTGGAACGCTCACGCATGGGTTGGTTTGATACTGATACAGGCATTGCCCTATTTTGGAATATTTGTTTAATTGCCACGGCGTATGTAAGCTTACCAAGGCGTAAAGTAGAAATTAAGCCCCATGAAAAAATAATGGCATGGTTTGCTTTATTTACTAGTGGGCTTTTGCTGGCTTGGTGGTGGAAACCAGGAGCTGTTTTATTACCGCTTTGTATAGGCTTGTGGGGGCTAACTTTTGCATGGGCAAGCAACACTATTGAAAAGCGACTCCGTCAAGTTGCGTTAGCTATTTTAGTTTTAAGCGCTATTATTTTTGCCATTATGCCCAACAATATAGCGCCAAGCATAGCCAATTTACGAGCCTATGCCCTTGACCATATGCAATTGGTTCTTGGCTTGAAAAATGACATCCTTCTTTCTTCATCTATCATTGAATTAAATTCCCTTTCCATATGGGAAGGCTTGGAGCAATTAGGTGGACATTGGCTAGGTGGTGTACTTATTATAATAGCTTTGTTTTGCTTTGCAATACATTCCCCATCCGTCTTTATAGTTTTTCTACCTTCAGTAGGAGCATTGATTTTAGGTTTTTTTGCTGAGCGATTTTTATATATTGCCGCCTTACCTCTAGGCCTTGCCGTAGCTTCTTTTGGGCAAAATATCAATCAATGGCTTAAAATTACCCATAAAAAATACTACTATCTTGGCCTAATCTCATATACGCTATTGATAGCTATTTGCTTTGGACAATGGATTTGGCAGTGGCAGCCTAAGATTTATTTTCAAAAAGAACATGATGCCATTGCCTTAGCATTACGCAACGATGCAAATAGCAAGGCCCCCGTTTGGAATTGGTGGGATGATGGATATTTTTTGTATGCAAGAGCAAGGTTAAAACCATTATTTGACGGTGGATCACAAAATGCTTTTACTGCACATATTGCCTCACGGCCCTTTATGACAGAAAATACGCTTTTTGCAAGGCGCTGGATACGTTTTTTTAGCTTGCGTGGGGTTAATGCTATAAATCCACTGATTAAGCACTACGGTAGTGAAGATGTAGCGTGGCAAAAATTGGAAAGAATTTTTATGTCAAACAATCTTCAAGAAGAGTCTTTGCCGCCGTCATTGCATGCTTGGCTGTTCCCACAAGGTAAAGTATATATTTACTTTTCTCAGCGTATTCTTAAACTTTCACGTTGGTGGGGATCGTTAGGGCTTAAACTTAACGCTCAAGAGCAAGACCTCCGCCCATATTTGGAAGTTTATGAGAGGGAAGGTTTTTATTACAACAGAGCAAA
>CAYJCI010000354.1:0-1829 GCA_964368595.1 uncultured Desulfovibrionaceae bacterium | reverse complement strand
CATGAAAATTGAAGATGCCCAAAAAATTCTTGAAACCACTGACCCACTGCAACGCTTAGTCCTTGTAAATGAAGAACTTAGTAAGGAAGTGGAAGTGGCTACCATGCAGGCGCGCATTCAATCTTCAGCCCGCGAAGGTATGGACAAAGCCCAAAAAGATTATTTCTTGCGTGAGCAAATTAAGGCCATTCGCACTGAGCTTGGTGACCAAGTGGGCGAAAATGATGACGATGATATGGAAGCCCTGGCTAAATCTATTGCCAAGTCTGGCATGCCTAAGGACGTCCGCAAAGAAGCTGATAAACAATTACGCCGCCTAAGCTCCATGCACTCTGACTCATCTGAGGCCAATGTAGTTCGTACATATTTAGATTGGTTGGTTGATGTACCTTGGAAAAAAACTAGCCGCGATAATTTAGACATTAAACATGCTGCTCATATTTTAGACGAGGATCATTACGGCCTCGATAAAATTAAAGATCGCATTTTAGAATATTTAAGTGTGCGCAAGCTAAACCCCAATTCAAAGGGGCCAATCTTGTGCTTTGTGGGCCCTCCTGGAACAGGTAAAACATCGCTTGGGCGCTCAATTGCACGGGCCATGGGCCGTAAGTTCCAGCGTTTTTCACTTGGTGGAATGCGCGATGAGGCAGAAATTCGCGGGCATCGCCGCACCTATATTGGTGCCATGCCTGGTCGTATTATTCAGGCATTAAAGCAAAGTGGTACTAAAAATCCCGTCATTGTGCTAGATGAGCTTGATAAAGTTGGCTCTGATTTTCGTGGCGACCCATCTGCGGCCTTGCTGGAAGTGCTAGATCCAGAGCAAAACAACAGCTTTAGCGATCACTATCTAAATGTTCCCTTTGATTTATCAAAGGTAATGTTTTTATGCACAGCCAATGTACTTGATACTATACCTGCAGCCCTGAGAGATAGGATGGAAATCATCACTCTACCAGGCTATACAGCGGATGAAAAAAAGGCCATTGCAAAACGCCACTTGTTGCCTAAGATGATAGAAGATAACGGCCTAAAAATTAAAGACATTAGTCTTGTTGATACGGCTATTGAGCGTATTATCAAAGAATACACTCGTGAGGCTGGCTTGCGTAACCTTGAGCGTGAGATTGGTGCTGTTTGCCGCAAACTTGCTCGCAAAAAGGCAGAAGGCAAAAAAGGGCCATTTAAGGTTACGACAGCTCAAGTTCCAAAGCTTTTAGGCGTACCACGCTTTGTGGAAGATGAACAAAGCAAGCAATTACTCCCAGGCTCTGCTTTTGGGCTTGCTTGGACTGCCTTTGGTGGTGAAGTTTTGCAAGTGGAAGTCTCCCTCATGAAGGGCAAGGGTGCGCTTCTTATGACTGGTCAATTGGGTGATGTGATGAAAGAAAGTGCGCAAGCCGCCCTTTCTTACATTCGCAGTAGAGCTAAAGAACTGAATATTGATGCAGACTTTGCTCGCAAATATGACATACATATTCACGTACCAGCAGGTGCCACACCTAAGGATGGCCCTTCTGCTGGGATTACACTTTGCACTGCCTTAGTGTCTGCCTTAACGGATAAAAGCATTAATAACCAGCTTTGTATGACTGGTGAAATCACCCTACAAGGGCGAGTGCTACCAGTTGGAGGCATCAAGGAAAAGATTTTAGCAGGTGTAGCAAGAGACATGCAACACGTTATTATACCGAAACAAAACGTAAAAGACCTTGAGGATGTGCCTAATAATTTGCTAAGCCGCATTCATGTTCATGCTGTAAGCCATATTGATGAAGTGCTACCTCTTGCTTTTGAAAAATAATCAAAGGGAAAATTAATAGCTC
>CAYJCI010000353.1:0-1839 GCA_964368595.1 uncultured Desulfovibrionaceae bacterium | reverse complement strand
TTTTCACGTAAGGCCGCGGAAATAGAGGATTTTTGCGTGTTTTCTGCAAAACTGTCTAATGCTTCTGCAAGGCTTTTTAGCTCCTTATCCCCATCATCAATGGGGGGAGCTTCGCCAGTGCTGCATTGAACCCAGAAAGTTTTTTCACGCTCATCAAGTTCATAAAACACATTTTCAGGGCCAAATTTTTCAATCTTTTCCCACAGCTTGCGAGATACATCAGAGTTTAGTGCCACATCGGCGCCGAGGTTTCGCACATCATTTAATCTGTGTGGATACCGCACGGCATACATCATGATTTGTCTATCTCGCATGGCAAGTGGGCTAAGCGGTTTGCCCTGAGGGCCGGTTGTGGGCCCAAAATTTTTTGCCTTAGTCTTTGCCTTTGTTGTGGCGATACTTTCACGCAAGCTACCTTCTGTTAACTGCAATCCCATTGCCAGCTTGCTGGCGAAGGGGCTTTTGAGTTCTTCAATTTCAACTTGCTGTAGAAAATTTCTTGCCCATTCTACCTGCTCACCAGGGGATAATTTTCGCAATGTATCCATGCAAAAATTTAAGCCATCAGGAGCTTTTAACATAAGGGCTTCAAAGGCTTCGGCCCCATTGTTATGCAAAAGGCTGTCAATATCTTCACCTTCCGGAAGTAGCACAACGCTACATGAAAGGCCTTTTGTTAAAAACATTTCACAAGCACGCAAGGCTGCTTTTCGACCTGGATTATCACCGTCAAAAAGCAGTATAATATTCTTACTAAAACCGGATAAACGCTTTACTTGTTCAGGGGTTAGGGCTGTACCTAGTACACCAACAGCATTGGTATAGCCAAATTGATGTAGTGTTAATACATCCATATATCCTTCGGTTAAAAGCGTACTATTCTTTATAGTAATACTTCTTCTGGCTTGTGCAAGCCCATAAAGGTGCTCTCCTTTTTTATAAATTGGAGAATCTGAACTATTTATATACTTTGCCTCATCTTCATCGCCAATAATTCTTCCACCAAAGGCAATAATTTTTTGTGCTAGTGAATAAATTGGGAAAATAAGCCGCCCACGAAAGCGGTCATACGCACGTCCACTTTTTTCACTACTGGCAAGCAAGCCCGCACCTATGGCATCTTTTTCGCTAAATCCAGAACGTTTTAAATAGTTAGCAAGCCCTTGCCAGTCTTTATGGGCCCAGCCAAGGCCAAATTTTTCAATAATATCTGGGCTTAGCTTTCTATCTTCCATATATTTACGGCAAGTTGCACCATCACTACTTTGAAGGTTTTGGGCAAAATAACTTCCAGCCAGCTCATACATGCGTAAAGCGTTTTGGCGTAGGCTTTTGCCTTGCTTAAGCTCGCTACTGCTTTTGCCTTTTTGGCCATTCCAAGTATCTAGTGGTATATTAAGCTCAAGGGCTAATTGCTCTAAAGTTTCTTTGAAGTCAAGCCCATTTATGCGTCCATAAAAATCAAATAAATCACCTGAAGCTTGGCAACCAAAGCAATAAAAAAGGCATTTGTCATCATCCACTGAAAAAGATGGCTTTGTTTCTTGATGAAAAGGGCAAGGTGCTGACAAGCGCGGCCCATTATGCTTTAACTCCACATAGCGGCTCACAACATCTGAAATTTTAAGACGTTGCTTAATTTGACGAATAGTATCATTTCTTTGCATATTATTTTGCTATGTAGTGGATTAAAAAAGATTTTTGTAATTGTTAAAGTTTTACAGAGTTATGCCCATAAAATCTTAAATATGGCGAGAAGCCAAGTTTGTCATTATAACCTACAAAATAAAAAAAGGCAAAATTACAATTTGACATATTTTTGTAAATAAATTGACAAAT
>CAYJCI010000352.1:0-1849 GCA_964368595.1 uncultured Desulfovibrionaceae bacterium | reverse complement strand
GCAAGAACAGGTGACTTTAATGCGGATTTAGAGTATCTTCAAGTGTTACAGGAATCTCTCAGGAGGAAGCATGAATAATCTTAAGGATATACAGCAAATCAAAACCCTAATTGCCAAGGGCAAGTCGGTGGGTTTTCTTACCTTTGATGAGGTAAACAAAGCATTGCCTGTGGAAATTAGTTCCTCCGAGCAGCAATTTGAAGAAATTATAACTATCTTTGAACAGCTTGAAATTGCTATCGTTGACTCTGAAAAAGAAGGCAAAAAAATTGCCGTCACTGCAGCTGAAGCCGATGATGATGTTGTAGGTGAAGGTTCACTTGACCTTGCAGATGATGAAGATGCAGTTGATTATTCATCTCGCAGTACTGACCCTGTACGTATGTATTTACGCGAAATGGGCGCTGTACCGCTACTTGACCGTGATGGTGAAGTTGTAATCGCCAAAAAAATTGAACTTGGTGAGCAAGATGTTTTATATGCTTTAGTGGAAGTTCCTGTTGCTGTTGAAGAATTAATTAGTGTTGGTGATGACTTGCGTCAAAACCGCATCAAATTAAAAGATGTTGTAAAAACAATTGAAGAAGACGACCCAAGCGAAGATGAAATGAATCAACGCACAAGGGTTATTTTGCTGCTTGATGAAATCAAAGCTACTTTTAAGAAAAAGAAAAAAGTTTATAGCAAGTTTGACGATTGTTGCACACTTGAACGCAGAGTAGCTGGCATTCAAAAAGAAATCCTCGGCTATAAAGAAGAAGTGGTCACACGCCTTCGTGATATTAAACTTGAAAAAACTCTTATTGACCGCATTATTGAAACTGTTGAAGATTACGTTCGTCAGATGCATAATTGCCAGCGTGACCTTTCTGCATATATTTTATCAACTGGTCGCACCCAAGCTGAAATTCAGGATTTATTTGCAGGCCTTGAGAACAGAACAATAAACCCAAATGAGGCTGCAAAAGTATTAAACTTAAGTGTGGATGAGCTTTTCTCATTCAAAGAAATGATTATAGGCAAGATTGAAATTTTGCGCCGCTTACAAGAAAAATGTTGCCATAATGTTACAGATCTTGAAGAAGTTTTGTGGCGTATTAAGCGCGGCAATATTGCTGCCATGCGCGCAAAGCAAGAGCTTATTCGCTCCAATTTACGCTTGGTTGTTTCCATTGCTAAAAAATATACCAACCGTGGCTTGCAATTTCTTGACTTAATTCAAGAAGGCAACATTGGCCTCATGAAAGCAGTTGATAAGTTTGAATATCAACGCGGTTATAAGTTTTCAACCTATGCCACTTGGTGGATACGCCAAGCCATCACTCGAGCAATTGCTGACCAAGCACGCACCATTCGTATTCCTGTGCATATGATTGAAACTATTAACAAATTAATTCGCACCTCACGCTATCTTGTGCAAGAGCTTGGCCGTGACCCCACTCCTGAAGAAATCGCAGAGCGCATGGATTACCCTGTGGATAAGGTCAAAAAAGTATTGAAAATTGCTAAAGAGCCTATCTCCCTTGAAACACCAATTGGTGATGAAGAAGATTCAAGCCTTGGTGATTTTATTGAAGATAAAAAGGCCGTTGCCCCAGCTGAAGAAGTTATAAACACTAAACTTTCTGAGCAGTTGGCCACGGTTCTTGCTGACCTTACTCCAAGAGAAGAGCAAGTCCTGCGCAAGCGCTTTGGCATTGCTGAAAAGAGCGACCACACCCTTGAGGAAGTTGGAAAACTCTTTAACGTAACTCGTGAACGTATTCGCCAAATTGAGGCCAAAGCTTTACGTAAATTGCGTCACCCTATTCGTAGCCAAGTTTTGCGTTCTTATTACGAAAACTAATAT
>CAYJCI010000351.1:0-1849 GCA_964368595.1 uncultured Desulfovibrionaceae bacterium | reverse complement strand
GACGGATTGATGATAGTTTGTCCAACCTCGTATTTGTTGGTTTAGCTTTTGGATTAACACTTCCTGTTTTAGAGCTTTACCACGTTTTAAAATTGTTTCAGATAAACTTGCTACAAAACTTTTAATAGATTTCCTTGACGGCTTTACAATCAACTTACCTTTGAATTTTCGGAATGTCCACCCAAGCATATCAAAGCCGTCATCAATATGAGTAATTAATGTCTTTTCTTCCGACAGCTCCAAGCCTCTTGTTTTCAGAAAATCGCCGATAATAGCTTTCACTTCTTCTGCGATTTCTTTGGTTGCTGCTGTGACGATAAAATCATCAGCATAGCGCACAAAGTTGACTTTACTCTTGTTATGAACAAATGCACTTACTTCACCTTTGGTATTTAAGTCGAAGTGATTTACCAATAAATCTTGTATGCCATCCAGCGCCATGTTCGCAAAAATTGGCGAGATGACACCACCTTGTGGAGTTCCGTCCTCTGTTGGGAACAGTTCGTCTTTAAAGACAAATCCAGCTTTTAGGAATTGTTTCAACACTGATTTATCCATAGGGATATTATCAACTAACCAGTCATGACTGATATTGTCAAAACAACCTTTAATATCGCCCTCTAACACCCATGTAGGAGAAACCTTTCTTGACAATGCAGTAAATATATATTCACAAGCATCGTGACAGGAGCGACCTTTTCTAAATCCAAAGGACTTTTTATCAGCCGTAACTTCTGCCACTGGGTCAAGTGCCAGTGCATAAAGTGCTTGCATGGCTCTATCATACATACACGGAATACTGAGAGGACGTTTTGCTTTCCCTGCTTTCTTTTCGATATAGACACGTCTTAACGGTTTTGCTTTGTAGTTTTTATCTGTTAGAGATAGTACCGCTTTCATTTTGGATAATGGTGTGTTCCATAATTCTTTGTCTACACCGGCGGTCTTTTTCCCCTTGTTGGTGGTAACTTTACGCACCGCCAACGCTTTTGCGTAATACGAATGTGTAAGTAAATACTGAAGTCTTTTCACTGTGTTCCATTTCTTTTCAGTTGCTGTCTTAGCAATCCTGATTTGTAGCCTATTAACATAGGTTTCAGCTTGTTTCCAGTCGATTGTTTTCCACTGTAATTCAAGCTTTTTGTTGTCTGATAATCTCTCAGCTTTCGCTGTCGTTGAATTATTATCATTCATAGGTTTACCTCCATTTCTTGCTATGAAATACCAAAGTCAACAATCGTTGCAAAATCAACCATCGTTGACTATAGAGAAGTCAGCACTCTTTCAAGTTAGGGCAAATTTAAAATTTCAACTTTATGAAATTACCCCTATGTTTCGCCATTACAGCAAAACCATTCGCTTTTTCTCTCTTTCTTCTGCCCTCTATGTCATTTCTTCCTCTTGCGAGGTCGATACCTTGCTTTGCAAGGAACATATAGGGTTTACCACGTTCCACATAGTAAATAATTACGAGTGCTTTAGGAGCTATCTTTGAGCCGGGAGGACTGATGTCCATTTGTTGCTACGTACGTGAAAGACATAGCAACCAACCTCCGCACCTTTTGGTGTAAGCGTAACAGCCTTATTTCGCTTATTCCCTGTAACGACCCTGCAATAGTTCACTTTATGTTCTCCATGACACTCTTATCCCACAGTACGTCTGTCTTAGGCTGACAGATTTCCCAGTGTTTATCCCGTGGGCTTCACACCCAAGCGTTACCACTTACGCATGCCACGGTAGGATTACCCCAAATGGATAGGGTAGCTGACAACCAGCAATTTACTATGCGACTTCGTGTCGCACTTCCGCCTCGGGATCCGCTATGATTATATCATCGTTTGTAATGAG
>CAYJCI010000350.1:0-1876 GCA_964368595.1 uncultured Desulfovibrionaceae bacterium | reverse complement strand
GGACTGGATTATCACCAGCGGCATACAGAAATAAAAAAAGTACTGAGTGATAAAGTTCAATAACTTAACTTAGAAAGGAGAAATCATGACACAAAACGTAGCCACCCCACAAGAAGTCATCGAAAAAGTACACAATGCAGCAGAGTTTTTGAAAGAAAAAGGCGAAGAAGCTCTGGCTGTACTTCGTGACCCCACTTCTGAATATACTTGGAAAGATACCTATATTTTCATAATGGACATTGAGCAAAGCCTTGTCCTCTCAAACCCTGTGTTCAAAGAGCGAGAAGGTGGTAATGTTCGTGAACATCTTGACTATGCTGGTGAAAAATACGGGGTGAACCTTTGCAATCTTGCTAACAAAGGTGGCGGCTGGCTTGAATTCACATGGGCAAAACCAGGTGACACAAGACCATATCGCAAAGTTTCTTATATTTATCCTGTCCCTGGCTATCGTTATACTGTTTGTGCTGGAATTTATAATGACACAATGACAGTAGAAGAACTAAACAACTTGATTTAAAGGCTTACTTTGAAATAATTTCATAGCATTTTGGCCTTCTATCGCGAAATAGGCCCCAATTTAAACGCTCTTTTGCAAGAGAGTCTAAATCAAAATCGGCATATAGGATTTCTTCCGTATCACGCGTGGCTTCTGCTATCTTTTCTCCAGTGGAGTCTGTAATGAAGGATGAACCATAAAATTGCAGGGACGAGCTTTGCCCACCATTAGCCTCACACGGCATAACCTCCTCAAGTCCAATGCGATTTGCAGCCACCAAGGGCATGATGTTTGCGGCAGCATGGCCTTGCATTACTCTTTGCCAATGTGGCATGGAATCGCAATCCAAAATAGGCTCTGAGCCTATGGCTGTGGGATATAATAATATTTCAGCGCCTAGCAATGCCATACTACGAGCTGTTTCTGGAAACCATTGATCCCAACAAATCCCCACACCTATCTTTCCATACGCTGTATCCCACACCTTAAAGCCCGTATCTCCTGGGGAAAAATAAAATTTTTCCTGATAATAATGATCATCTGGAATGTGCGTTTTACGATAAATCCCTAAGATTTTACCACCAGCATCTAACATAACAACAGTGTTAAAAAGCCTATTGCCATCACGCTCATAAATGCTTACAGGAAGCACCACTGCAAGGCTTTTAGCAAGCTCTTGCATGCGTTTCACAGCAGGGTTTTCCGAAACTGGCAAGGCATAATCATAGTATTCATAACGCCGTTCTTGACAAAAATATGGACGTTCAAAAAGCTCTGGCAATAGGATGATTTGCGCGCCTTGTTTGGCCGCTAGGCAGACTTTATTTGCGGCATTTTCGATATTTTCTTCCACACTATTACTGCAACGCATTTGTATGGCACTTAAGGTAATATTGCGCATAACGTATCCTTATTTTTTGGGTATTTGCTGTGTGATGCAATGTATGTTGCCACCACCTAATAAAATATCTCTCGCGGCGATGGGCAGTATTGTTCGTTCTGGAAACAGATTAGCTACAATTTGCACCGCTTGTGCATCATTTTCATCATCAAATTGTGGCAAGAGGATATGCTTGTTTGAAATATAAAAATTAACATAACTTGCGGCTAGACGCTCGCCAAGTGTGCGAAAGTCCTCTCCTTCTGCAAAAGTGTAACCTGTAAGGTCTTGCTCCGCAATACACACAGGCTCTGCTGGAATAGGCAACTTATGCACAGTAAAGGAGCGTCCCTTAGCATCCTTTATGCTCACTAAAAAATCAAAACATGCTTTAGAAAGGGCATATTGAGGGTCACTAACATCATCTGTCCATGCAAGAACAACCTCTGCTGGGCGCACAAAAGCACAAATATTATCCACATGTTCATTGGTTTCAT
>CAYJCI010000349.1:0-1885 GCA_964368595.1 uncultured Desulfovibrionaceae bacterium | reverse complement strand
CAAATGTGGGTAATTATAAAATTTTACGTTGGAAGAAGGCCGTGCTTTTTGCCAACGTGCCAGAGGGGCATGATTTATTTAATGCTCAGATGATTATAGAAGTTAAAGAGCATGGCGGAAAATTACTATACCGTAATATATTCTCCATTGAACAGTAATAACAAAAAAATTAATGTTGAAAGAACAATCTAAAGTAGTCTACGCTGAAAAACAGTTAACACTACTAAAATAATAACATTTTTAATCAAAATATTTTAATAAAATTGCCAGAAAAAAGGGTATGTAGCATACTTTTTTGGAGATTTTATGACGCAAAAAATGGTTTTTCAAGCGGCGGCTAACAAAATTTGAGCAAATCTCAAATTTTGCGCCACGTAAAACAAGCAGGAATTGCGTTGCGTACGATTTACGTAAGGTTCGTAAACTCACCACGTAAACGGCTTTGCCGCCCGTTGGGTCGAACTTCCTGTGACCGCAAAGCGGTGTTTGGAGAGGGCGTGTCTTTTTTGAAAAATGCGTGGAAACGCATTTTTCAGCATCAACTAAAGTAAGAAGACTCTTATGCTGGATTGTTTTTTCAATTTAGGCTTTAGCTAAAATCTTTTGCTACGAATCCAATAATACCCAAGGGCTAGACCCCCAGAAAGAGCTGTAATACTTGCAGGAATAGCAATTAACCATAGTGCAAGCATCCAATCAGCTAAAAGCTCATTTAAAGATAAATCAATTACAAGCATGCAAGCCACCACAAGCCCATGCACTAGTGCAGCAGGCCAAACATGGCCAGTAATCTTAAAGCCCATAAAGCCTAGCAATATAGCAAAACCCACACTAAATATTATGCGTAAGCGCATAACATCTCTTATTACCATCATATTTTTTGCGCCATCTAATACAGAGCTTGAATAATAATCCATCGCCACATAAAAAATTGTGCAAAGAGCAAATAATACTATGTATTCTGGCCGATAAAAGCGATTAAACATTTCGTGGCGCATTGGTTAAAAAGTCAGCATAGGCAAGCGCTAGGCCTTGCTCAAGTTTTATGGCAGGGGCCCAACCAAGAGATAATATTTTAGATATATCAAGAATTTTTTGCATTGTGCCGTCGGGTTTTGTGGTGTCAGTTAATATTTCACCTTCAAAACCCACGACTTTTGCAATCATTTTAGCAAGATCAATTATAGGAATATCCTTACCATAACCAATATTAATATGCTCTGAACCTTCATAATTTTGCATAAGAAATAAGCAAGCGCTTGCCAAATCATCTGCATGCAAAAATTCACGCCTCGGAGTACCTGTACCCCAAATGCTAACGCTAGGAGCATTAGCAATTTTTGCCTCATGGAAGCGCCGAAGCAAAGCCGGTATTACATGCGAATTTTCAGCATGATAATTGTCACCAGTGCCATAGAGATTGGTTGGCATAACACTTATTGCATTAAATCCATACTGTTTACGATAACTTAAACACATTTCTATACCAGATATTTTGGCAAGGGCATAAGCCTTGTTCGTGGCCTCCAAGGGGCCTGAGAGTAAGTATTCTTCCCTTATGGGTTGTGGGCAATTTTTAGGATAAATGCATGATGAGCCTAAAAATAGTAATTTCTTTGTTCCATTTTCCCAAGCAGCGTGAATGCAGTTATTTTGAATTTGTAAATTTTCATATATAAATTCAGCGGGAAAGGTGTCATTGGCATGTATTCCTCCAACTTTTGCTGCACAAAGGAATACAAAATCTGGTTTTTTACTTTTAAAAAAGTCATTTACAGCAGCTTGATTACACAAATCAAGCTCCTGACGTGTACAGGTAATTATATTTGCAAAACCAGCATTATTTAAGGCACGGCAAATGCTTGCACCCACCATCCCCCTGTGG
>CAYJCI010000348.1:0-1901 GCA_964368595.1 uncultured Desulfovibrionaceae bacterium | reverse complement strand
TTTGATAACATATTTACCTCATTTTAACTTATTTCTATTTTATTTATGATAATTTACTCTTTCTCAATTCAATCTAATTAATCTTACACAAATCATCTTCTACTACTTTATGCAGTGCATGATTTATACTTTGTTCTTTCCTCAATTCAAAGAAAATATCACACTACACACACTACGAATATAAAATATCAATTTTCTAATAATGAATTCTGTTCTTTTCTCAATTCAAAGAGCACATCACATCACCATACGCAAACCATCGATACCAATCATCCTTACCCCAGAGGGTACCATTTTTTCAAGTGCGAGATACCACGCATGGTTGCAAACCATGAGTGGCATGAGCACGTAGAAAAAATGACTGTGGCACCTTTTTGTGGAATTTTAAATATATTTTAAGTTTTTGGTTGTGCCGAGGCAGAACATTTTTTCCTGCGTAAGCGTACTTAAGTACGTGCGTACAAGGGAAAAATTTTATAACGAAGGCACAATCAAAAAGATAAATATTTGAAAATTACACAAAAGCCTACCCCCAAAAGACACAAAAAAACCAATAATACAAAAATCTAAAAAAACACAAAAAGTAGCCAAATATTATAAACTTAAAACAAGCATAACCCCAAATTAACTACTTCATTCCTGCAACAAAAACTCCTGCTTAACCTTCTTAATCCTTTTCCAAGAATTCCTAATTGCTTGCTCCGATATCCGCCCACTCCTCACAGCTCCAAGCAAAATTTCATAAACCTTAACTGCTTCAGCGGCTTGCCCAGTCTGTATCTTCTGCTGTAAACTAGCCCCAAAACCCATATTGGGCATTGCTTGCCCAAGCCCTTGCTTCAAAAGCTCCTTGGTTAACGCATTTCCACCAATCATAGATTCAAGCGGCAAACCCTCCAACCCTTGCAAGGCACCTAAATCTTGCTGTGGGGCTTTAAGATGCGGCGGCTCAGTGGTTAAAATAATATCAGCCCCTGCAAGCACAGCCTGCACTACGGCTTCATCCAGCGAAAACATGGGCTGCAATAATCTTAAATCTTGGCTCAAAACCAAACCATCAAAACCCAAACGCCCGCGCAAAATGCCATTTATCAAAGTTTGCGATAAAGGAGCTGGGTGCAAAGCATCGAAGGCTCGGTGATACACAAGCGCTGGCTGCATAGCCCCACGCCAATCACCTTTAATAGCTGTTGCATACGGGACAAGCTCCTTATTTTGCCATGATGCCGCAACGTCTGGAATGCTATACAATAAATTTTGTGTATTTTTATCACTTGGCAAGGCCGCAAAACCACTCATGCGACTACCCATACCGGGGAAATTTCGCAAACATGGCACAACCTTAGCCGCAACTAAACCACGCCCAAAGGCCAAGGCATGGGCGGCAACATTTTGCGGATTTGGCCCAAACGAGCGAAAGCGCTTCCCAATATCCTCACTAAGTGGATTTAAATTCACATCACCAGCGGGGCCAAGTGCAAAATTAATCCCAAGCCCTGCCATTTCAAGCCCAGCTCCACGAGCGGCGATTTCCGTTTGCTCAACACTACCCTGCCCAAGCTTTGCAGCTGCACTAAGTCCTGCAAAGCCTAAGTCTGGCCGCAAACTTTGCACCATCCCGCCTTCTTGCTCAACTGCAATAAATAACGGCAATGCACCATTTTGCACAGCACCTTGCAAAGTGGCAGTAAGGGCACGTAACTGGGCTGGATTATAGATATTTTCTTGTTCAACACTTTGAGTTATTGCTTGATCTTGCTTTGGGCTTGGCACTAAATACACCCCGCCAACCTTACCAGCGCGCACAAGGTTTAATATGGTAGACTGCTTTTCAAGCTCACCACCGATAAAGCCCGCCATAATCATTTGCCCAACCATATATTCAAGGCTAGGGTTATCCA
>CAYJCI010000347.1:0-1908 GCA_964368595.1 uncultured Desulfovibrionaceae bacterium | reverse complement strand
CTAGGATTTGAAGCTGTGCTTTTGAAGATGACACCTCTTCTTTGTATCAGTGCAGGCTTGATGATTGCCTTCAAAAGCGGAATTTGGAATCTTGGTGGTGATGGCCAATTTCTCTTGGGAGCTGTATTGAGTATTGGCCTTGCGACGCACTTGGCTCCCTTTATGCCAGCCTTCATTTTCATTCCGCTTTGCCTTATCTTTTCCCTTATTATCGGAGCTGCATGGATAAGCGTTTCAGCATTTTTACACAGTAAATATGGAATAAATGAGGTGGTAAGCACGCTTATGATGTCCTTCATTGGCATAAGCTTAGGTAATATGTTAATCAAAGGCCCTTTGCGTGATATTGCGGTTCCGCATCCACAAACATTAACCCTTGCCGTGGAAAATCGCCTTTTACGTCTTTTTGAGAGTAGTGTTCATGTGGGTTTTTTTCTTGCCATTTTTACAATACTTTTCGTGCATTACGTATTAAATCATACGGCTTTAGGTATTAAATGGCGCATTATTGGGAGTAGCCAAAAAGTGGCATATCATGCAGGGTATTCGGTAAAAACATTACTTTTTGGGGCTTTTTGTCTCAGTGGTGCATGTATTAGCTTAGCAGGTGCCATTGAGGTTTTAGGAGTATATGGGGCAATACAAGCCAATTGGAATCCAGCTTATAGTATTCTTGCTATTCCCATTGTGTTTTTAGGGCGTTGTCATGGAATTGCTATTGTGTTGTATACCTTTCTTTTTTCAATACTGCTTGTGGGTGGAGCAAGTGCTTCTCGTGTGTTGCAAGTACCGACATATCTTATTCATGTGGTGCTGGCGCTGGTAATGCTTTTGAGTGCCATAATAAATAAAACCTTTGAAAAACAATAGGGTAAAATCGTTGCGCAATTGCATTTGCATCTGTAAGGTTCGCTAAAAATGATAAACGACACATTTTTTATAACGCTTTGTTTGGGCACGTTGATGGCTGCGTTTCCACTGTTTTTGGCGGGTTTTGGTGAAATGCTTTCAGAGAAGGCTGGAGTTTTAAACCTTGGCCTTGAAGGGATGATGCTTGCAGGAGCGTGCTTTGGTTTTTATTTTGCTTATGAAACACAAAATTATGCCTTCGGTTTTTTAGGTGGTGCTGGTGCTGGTTTATTGCTAGCCATAGTTATGGTGATTTTTTGTGTGTGGTATGCAGTTGACCAAGTGGTCGTTGGTTTATCACTTACCTTTATAATGCAAGGGATAACTGCACTTTTTCACAATGTACACTTTGCAAAAACATATCCGAGGTTGGAACCTGCGGAGGTTTTTAGCATTCCTTTTTTGTCTCAACTTCCCTCTGTTGGCGAATTATTTAATATTTCATCATTTACTTTTTTATGCGTATGTAGCCTGATTATTTTCATATGCCTATATAATAAAAGTATATTTAAACGGCAGCTTATAGCGGCTGGCTCAAATCCTAGAGCCTTAGATGTTTTTGGAACAAATGTTTTCGTACTGCGTACAGCCATTGTGCTCTTTGCTGGCACTATGGCAGGGCTTGGCGGCGCATATATGGCTATTTTGAGTGCGGGTATTTTTGTTCCCCATATGGTTAACGGCTCGGGGTTTATAGCTATTGTGCTCGCCATGTTAGCGCATGGTAGAGTTCTTTGGATTTTTTTGGGTGCGCTTTTATTTGGCGTAAGTTTGTCCATAAACACCACCTTGCAATTGCTTGGCCTTGCACTCTCCACGGATATGACACATATGTTGCCTTTTATACTGATTATGATTGTGCTGGTGCTTTTTAGACGCCATGTAGCCTTTCCTAAAGTATTGGGCAAACCATATGTGCGTACAAAAAGATAATTTTATCTGAATGTTATAACACGAAAACCACTGTAGTACCTATAAGCCTCCGAAAATGCTTTTAAA
>CAYJCI010000346.1:0-1909 GCA_964368595.1 uncultured Desulfovibrionaceae bacterium | reverse complement strand
CTTTGAATTAGACCGCTTAACACAAGCAAGGCTGTTGTATCTTGTTGCTCATTTTGTGCTTTTAGTAGTTGTTCTTCTGTGAGTTGAAGAAGCTTTTCTGGCTCAGTTAATTTAAATACATCACCATAAGTTTTTGCAAATTCAAGCTCAGGCGCATTCAAAATACTTTGATGCAATTTCACATCGTGACTTTGCTCCACACCAACAACATTACTTTTAGCAGTGCAACCACAAATAAAACTCACCAAACATATACATAGCAGTAGTTTAGTATTCACAATTTACCTCACTTTTTTTTGTACTAAAAAGCTATCAATTCTTGACAAAAAGTTAATCTATATTTATACAGTTTATTCGATTTTTATTCAAACTTATGTAGGAGCAATTATGTCACTTGAAATGCACACAGCCACCATTAAACAATTTTATCAAAAACTTCAAAAACTCACGCAACATAGCCATATACAATTACAATTATTAAATATTTTGGAACATATCCAAGATAATTCCAATTCATTTGAACTATCATCTTGCAAGCAAACTCCATTTTATAATGAATTTATAAACGCCATAACAGAACAGTGCATAGAAGATGATAACTGTTTTGCCTTGCTTGAGTGTCTTATTCTTTTTTGCCGAGAAAAACAATTGCGTTTAACGCATGGAAGCGATTTACCCTTAGCTGAGCAAAATATCTTGAATTTTTATGAAGAAAGTGACTTGTGGGGAATTGAAGATGGAACGCTATTGCATAATTGGTACTGGCACCTACTGCCACAGTCTTGCACCAGTATGCAAAATTAATAGGCTCCATAGCCTCGAATTACAACGGGAATGGTTCTAGCAATAATCCATAAATCCATCCACAATGACCAATTGGTTACATAATAATTATCGTACCAAACTCTTTGCTCATATGTGGTTAGATTTCGGCCGGATATTTGCCATAAACCAGTAATACCAGGCTTAACATAGCTGTAGTCTAGGTAAACATCGCCATAACGCATAATTTCGCTTTCAACTATGGGCCTCGGCCCCACAAGGCTCATATTGCCTATGACTACATTAATAATTTGTGGCAATTCATCAAGGCTTGTTTTACGTAAAAACTTGCCCACTGGGGTTATACGTGGATCATTAAACAGTTTTTGATTAACGTCCCACTCCTCTTGCATTTCAGGGTTGTCAGTTAAATATTTTTTCAAAGCCTCTTGAGCATTGGGCACCATTGTACGGAATTTATAAATGCGTATAAGCTTGCCACCTTGGCCTAAGCGATTCTGCGTATAAATCGGGCTAGATTTGGTACTTAACCAAATCCATAGGGCAATTGCAGTACCAACTGGCAACACAAGAATTAAAGAAATACAACCAAACGAGATGTCAATTACTCGCTTAATGAATAGTCGCCTAGCATCTGTTAGGTTTTGCCTAACAACAAAGCCCATAGAAGTGCCTAATATGCGTGGTGCTAACCAAAATCTTTTTTTACCAAACTTTCCACATGGCACATACAAAATACTTCTGCACTGGCGCGCAACTTCTTCAAAAAATAAAGTTTTTTCTATGTTTTCACCCTTAACACCGCACCATATAAAAATCGGGCGAACAAAATCTTTCTGTATTTGCTTTATTTTTTCTTTCCAGTTGTCATCATCTACATCAATATCTAGACAAGCTACAGGCTTAAGGCCACGGTCAGGGTATGCAAGCATTTCATCCCATAAATCTTTGCACATTTCTTTATCTTGTATAAATACAGTAGGGCTACCCCACCAGGAGTTACGGCAAAGCCTTCTGCGCATGGTGCCACGAAGCATAGGGACTGCAAAAACACTTCCGGCCCAAGAAGCTATTATGATTGACCTTGAGTACTCAACACTTAATTGACTCATAAATAAATACAATA